>JAIRPX010000057.1 GCA_031256775.1 Dysgonamonadaceae bacterium | reverse complement strand
GCTCATCGTCGGGATCTTCGAGGTTTATCCATTCGAGCAGATATTCGTCTTTGAAAGCATTCAATGCTGCTTTGCGGAAGTCAATATCGGCAATGGTTTTGTTGAAGTTGTTGGTAATTGCTCCCTGCTTGTGGTATAGGTCGGATTTGAGGCTGTATTTTAACTTCTCGACACTCCAACTTTCTGTTGCACATTTTTCAATGTAAAACATACGTTCTGTTATCGCTTTTGTTTTAAGAAGTAATTCATAATGGTGCGTGAAACTAACTGTTAAAAAATATTTTAACTCGTCTTTTGATAAATCGTCCGTTAATAACGGACGATTTACAATAATCTGAATATCGGTATTTTGCAACTCATATTCAAACATTGGTTCAATATTTCCAACTTCTGAATTGTTAAGATCTGTGATTTCGCCCATTGATAACGGACGATTTATAATGTCTTGATAACCTGCATTTTGGATATTGGAGGTTGTTGTTTCCGAATTAAATACAGATTTCCAAGCATCATAAAACTGTCTCATTCGCTTCATATTCGTTGCCGAAAACCCTCTCAATCCCGGCAGTTCTTGCTGCAACTGCGCAGCAATGGTTTCGATAGCGTTTGTTCCCCAAAAACCTTTACGGCTATTGCGGGAAATATACTCGCCAATGCCGTAGTAAAGCGAGAGCATTTCAGCATTAGCATGTGCTGCCGCACGGTAACGGCTTTGCAAAATGGCGGATTTTATTGCCTTGATTTGCTGCGTGTATGGTAAAACTGTTTGGCGTTCCATCACTTTAAATATTATTTATGTCTAAATATCGAAATCAAAATCATCATCTTCCCAATCAGGAGCAGAAAAGCTGTCTAATTCTCTGCGATCTTTTTTGGTTGGACGCCCCATACCTTTCGCGCGGTCGACAAACCCGCTAAGTTTTTGAAGTTCCAAAAGTTCGTATTCTTCAGGAGGGGTAATATTTTCCAGGAACTGGAAAACTAATTTTGCGTTCACGCGGTTTGATGGCAAACCGATCACTTTAAACGAATAAGTAATTGGAGGTTTGCGAACCTGAATAATATCGCCTGCTTTAATCATTCGCGAAGGTTTGGCAGGAACATCATTTACTGTCACACGATTTTTTTTGCAGGCATCTGTAGCAACTGTTCTGGTTTTGAAAATTCGAGTTGCCCACATCCATTTGTCGATACGGATTTCCATTTCACTTGTTATTGAACTGATTCATAGTAATATTAACACCTGCGAGGCAAAAACTTTTTACCATTTCAATTGCTCTTTCAATTTTAGCAGGCAACTGTTCCTGTTCCTCGCCGGTAAAAGCTTTCAACACATAATTTATTTGAGCGCCAGGCGGGAAATCATTACCAATACCGAATCGCAATCGATTATAATTAGCCGTTCCAAGTATCTCTTGAATGTGTTTCAAGCCATTGTGTCCGGCAGCGCTTCCTTTTGGTTTCAAACGTAAAGCACCAAAGGGCAATGCCAAATCATCAACAACTATTAAAAGGTTTTCTAATTCTATATTCTCTTTTTGCATCCAGTAGCGCACTGCTAATCCGCTTAAATTCATATATGTAGATGGTTTAAGAAGAATAAGTTGCCTGTTTTTTAACTTCATTTCGGCAATAGCCCCGTAACGCCTGTTGTTATCAAATACAACATTGGATGCTTTAATTAAAGCATCCAATATAATAAACCCAATGTTGTGGCGGGTATCGGCATATTCGTCGCCAATATTTCCCAAACCAACAATCAAGTATTTCATCCCTTTGAAGCTATACCGCGAGCAGCGCGCGTTAATTTAACGGCGGCGACAACGCTTTCTTTAGCATTTAATATTTCCAAATTATCGAAAGCTAAATTACCAACCTGGATGGTTTTTCCCAAACCAAGATTTTCGATATTAATCACCAATCTTTCGGGGAAGTTTTTGTATAAACCTTTCACTTTCAACTTTCTTATTTCCAAAGAAAGTTTACCACCGGCTTTTACGCCTTCAGCCAAACCTTCCAATGCAACAGGAATTTCTATTACAACTGGTTTGGTTTCAAATATTTGAAGAAAATCTACATGTAACAAATCGTCCGAAACCGGATGAAATTGGGAATCTTTTACAATTGCTTTGTATTCTTTTTCATCAATACAAAGATTAATCAATTGAACGTCAGGAGTATAAATCAACTTACGGATTCCTTCCTTCGTTACGGTGAAATGAACTGTTTCTTCTCCGCCATACAAAACGCATGGAACTAACGCTTCTTTGCGACATTCTTTTGTCGCTTTTTTTCCAATACTTTCTCTTAAAGAGCCTGATAATTGAAATGTTTTCATTATTTAACTATTTGTGTTACTCAAAATTAAGAAACTGCCCTTAATCTCCCATCACACGGAATTTTAAAAAGCGCCGCAAAATTACTGTTTTTTTTTCGTAAAACCAAAGAAACAGCATCTTTTTTTTGTTGCAATCCAGCAACCTGCCGACAGCGCGAGCAACATGAATGTAAGAATAAAAGCCCAGACATGCACAGTACGCGATTCGGCAGTCAAAACATAATCGCCTGAAACAAAACGCAAAGCATTAACTTTCCACGACAAAGTATCCTGATATTGGACAGGAGCATTGGAGCAAATCAGTTTACCCGGCATCAATAACTGATATTCAACATCGACTTGGAACAGTTTATCTGTCAAATCATTGATACAAGCTCCTTTGGCTTCTACCAAACTGTCGATTGCGATTTGATTATCCCTGTATAAACCGGAAAAATAGCCGGTATTTAACTGTTTATCCAAAGCTTTGTACAAATCAACTGTTTCAAACGGGTCGTTTTCCAGAAATTCGTGTTTCGCCAAAACGCTTAGAAAAACAGTATCTTTAAGCGCCTGTATTTTAGAAACATACTGTCCTGAGATGCTTTTTTCGTAATCTATAATTGCCTCTATCATAACCTCATAAACATTTCGTGCATACCATTCCCAAAATCGCCGTTCAATAATATCCATTTCGTTTTTCAATTCAATCCCGTTCATATCGGCGTAGGCAGAAAAATCGCCCTTAAACCATAATTTTTGTTCGGAAACATTTAAAAAATCATCCAAAGGTACAGATATTTTATCGGTAATATCTTTATAAACAGCTTTATATGAATAGTAAGTATAAAACCACCGGAAGCGTTTATGAATCGTTTCGACGGGCGCAACGAGCGGACGGTAAATTTCATCAAAGCGCAGTCCTGCGTTGATTTCTTCGGCATTTTTGAAAGTCTTACCAATTTTAACATTGTATTCCTTGAAAAATTTACTGTCGCTATTTACATTCAAACGGCTTATTTGCCATGCCGAATCCAGTTGAAACAGATATGGCGATTTCGATCTGTCGCCTGCAAGGAAAGCAGAATCGCCTTTGGCATATATTTCCCTGTAAACAGATCCGTCGGGACGCACAAAAGAAACTGTTTTGTAATCAGTTACACACGACGCCATACTGCCGAACAGCAAACAAATACAAGCGAAATAATTTAGAATTTTAACATGCGATTTCATAATGATAATTATTTAATTAATAATAAACGTTCTTTCTTTTGCATCCATGCAGTTTTTTCATGAATCATTTCTTCCATGCTTTTGTTTTTCAAGGAATTACTTGAGATTTTAACAGTCGTTCCCTGCACGGCAACCGTTTTATACATCTCTGAATCATGAATATAGATTACATTCTGAACAAGCAGGCACAACAATAGCGCGGCAACGGCGCCTGAAAGTAGGCTGACAATACGTAATTTTCGATTCTTCAGTTTAAATCTGTTAATTTTTTCAACAGTAGATTGAATCATTTGCTCCCGATTTTTCAGCAAAGGCTCATTATTTCGAAGCCGTTCTACAAACAATTTATATGCTAACTCTTTATCCTCCATATACATAAGATGTTATTGCGTTTAATTTTTCCTTTATTGATTTTCGCGCTAAATAAAGATTGCTTTTGATTTTTCCGGCAGATAAACCTGTAATATTCTGTATTTCATCATTTTCCAAACCTTCAATGTCGCAAAGCGTAAATAGTAATTTCTGTTTGGGCGACAGCGAATCAGTATAACGCAAAATCAGTTCGCTTAATTCCTTATTAACCAGCATTTTTTCAATATTTTCAGAAGAAATCCAGTCTACGTTTGGACATTCGCTGAGCCGAATCTTTTTTTGCCGATTCCGTTCCGCCGCGCGCAGACAGTCGTAGCACAAATTTACAGTGATTTTATAAACCCATGTAGAAAATTGATATTCAGGTTTATACCGTTTAATCCGCAACCAAATTTTTATAAAAACCTCCTGTGTCAAATCTTCCGCTTCATTTTCGTCGCCCAGCAAACGGAAAGCCAATCTGAAGACAAGCGACTGATATTCAGCAACGAGCAAACCAAAAGCCTGCATATCTCCGTTTTTACTCCGGTCTATTAAATGTTGTATTTGCATTTGACACATAATCGTTTTTTATATATTATACGTAGAAGCAACGATAATGTCGAAAAAAAGTTGTGCCAATTTACTCAATTATTCATTTATTCAATCATTATACTTTACGCGGTTTAATTCCGTGCAGAGTATAATTTATTTTTTAATTACCCCCAGAGAAAAGATCATCGTTTGGCGCATCGGATTATTATTTCCTGCAACTAAATATGCAAAATCTATTGAAAAACCGGCAAAATGTATTCCGCATCCCAATGTAACATAAGACGCTCCAACATTATTGCTTTCAAAATGATAGCCTGCTCTTGCAGAAACAAGCCTGTTACAGGTATATTCTGCACCGACGCCACCTGCAACCCCTGCATATCCGGACACAGACTGACAAGCTACATCAAAAACACCTTTTAAAACGTGTTTTTCCGCTGGCGAATACAGGTAAGCTCCGCCAGCAGTGATGCGTTTTGGCAAACCATATTCAGACGAGCCATAACCGATTTTTGAGCCAAAGTTGGAAACACCCAGTCCTGCGCTTAAATTTTTCCTGCTATAATATAATGAAATATCAGCTGCGAGCGCAGAACTTTTTTTTGCGCCGCCAATGTCGGAAGTAATATAACGGAAAGCAGCGCCTGCGGAAAAATTGCCATTGATTTTGCAAGCCATTCCTGCTTCCGCAGCATACTCCGACGGGACAAAAGTTCCAGTCACATTGCTCTGTGCGTCTATTTTTTCGACAGCCTGCATACTGTTATGACGAAAACCGGCAGCCAGACCAAAATTTTTGAATCGCACGTAACCACCTGTATTGACAAGCGCAGCATTTGCATATTGAGGCTGCCATATAAGGTAAGACGCTGCTAATGTTATTGGAGGCGCTTCTGCCGACATCATTGATGCAATATTGCGATGCGCGGCAAAAGGCGACGGCAAAGCATAGCCTGCATTGTCCATAGCTACTGTGCGAGCGTCCAAAAATGCGTTCAGAAAAGAAACTGCCTGCCCAAAAGAACTTGATACTATGCCCGTTAAGAATAGAATACCAATAAAAAAATGTTTTCTCATAACTTTATTATCTGTTTTTTAAATTCATTTCCATTAAATTTTACAATTACAGTATAAACTCCTCCACTATAAGCAGATAAGTCGATTTTAGCAGGCGTAAAAGGAGATATTTCAATTATGTTTTCAAAAACTTTGGCTCCGGCATTATTAAAAATAGTAACAACTGCACGTATATCCTCACCTGTACGCAGCCACATAAAATCTTTTACAGGATTCGGGTAAATATCTACAGCCTGTTTATCGTCACGAACCAGAACGTTAAACTGTTGTATTACAGACAAACCCATTGCATCCGTTGCCTTTATGTAAATTTGCGCCAAACCATAAGCAAGCGACACCAAATACAGTTTTCCATCATTTTCATTTACGCTGACCACATTCGGAGCAGAGTTGGTGAAACTGTATTTCAACAGCTCTCCATCAGGATCGGTGAAATATTCTGCAATTGCAAAAGAGCGTTCCCTGTTCAATGCCCCAAAATACATGTTATCCATCATATTTACTAATTCAGGAGCATGATTCGGAAGTATTTCGTAATTAACTGTTTGCGAAACGGAAGCGCCATACCTGTCGGTCAACACAACAGTAACGATGTGCCTGCCTGATTCGCATTTTGCGCCAGTAATTGTAAGTTGCGCCTTTCCGTCGCCCATATCAACAAGCGCTGTACCAGCCGATTCAGGCTGTAAATCCCAGAAAATTTCATGACCGTCGGGATCGAAGCCTGTAAAATGCAACACGAGCGTTTCGTGTGCTTTCAATACAATATCCGTATTGCCCAAAACATTAATTACAGGCGGATTGTTGGATTGCGTTGTTTGCGTTACCTGTGAAGAAAGCGGAGAAAAATTACCGGAAAAATCGAAAGCATTTACCACAAAATAATATTGAGTTTCAAAATCCAGATTGTCGATTTTTGCTTCATACACAGAACCGACACTAAGACTTCCAACAGGAAAACTGCCTATCATTACATCCGAAGGCGGATTATTCACATTTATTCCAGTAACCGGAGTTTTGCGGTAATATACATTGAATCCTGATGCTTTGCCATCGTCGGGGTCGGCAGGCACAGTCCATTTAAGGGTAACAACATTGGATTGAACGCTACCAGTTACAGTTCCAACGCCGCCGGGCGGAATTGTGCTGCCACCAGCAAGCGAAGCAAGAGCATTTACCAATTTTCCGAGTTTTCCCCTGTAACTCGAATTGTAGCCATCAATATTTGTAGCTCCGTTTTCTATTCTTGCCCTCAGCATATCGGCATTATAGCCGCTGCGTTTAAAATGCGACAGCGTTAGCGCGGCTACTCCCGAAACATGCGGGCAAGCCATAGACGTGCCTTGCATATAGCCGTATCCATTTACTACCGTACTTAACACCGTACCTTTGTTGCCAAAACTCATAACATCGCCGCCAGGAGCCGCCAAATCCACCCATTCGCCAAAATTTGAATAATATGCTTTCCTGAAATCGGGTCCGATAGACGAAACCGCTACCACTTTTTCGTAATTGGCGGGAGCTGCGGCGGCGCGGTCTTCATTTCCTGCGGCAAATATCACGATTCCTCCGCGCATTGGTCCTGTTTGCCGTCCATTTTCGTCAATTCCGGCATACTCAATAAAATAGTCGATAGCAGCCTTATCGGAAGCAGGTATTTTTGTAAGCGTAGGATAACCCCAGCTGTTCTGGCAAATTACGGCTCCGTTATCAGCTGCGTATTTGATGGCTTTAGCTCCGTGACGTCCGGCGTTTTCAGCATAAGGATCGTCGTCATTGACAAAAATCTGGCACGACATCAAACGGATTCCGCCGTTTGTTTGCCCGTTACCTCCCGCTATGCCACAAACGCCTTTGCCATTATTGTTTACAGCGGCAATCGTACCAGCCACATGCGTACCATGATTGTTAGGGACCAGCTGTCCTGCATCCGAAACAAAATTATAGCCGTAAATATCATTTTTATAACCATTCCCATCATCATCCAAAGATGGAGAACCGTTTTTTTCGGCTAAATTCACCCACATATTGGCAGCAATATCTTCGTGAGTATAATCAATTCCGCCATCAATAACAGCCACAATCACATCGGGCGAACCGGCTGTATAGTTCCATGCATCAAACAGATTAATGTCGGCTCCGGCACGGTAATTTGCACCCAGAGAACCGTCGTTACTGTAATGCCACTGGTCAGACAGGCGCGGATCGTTAAAAGGCGCAGCAGTTGTGGATTGCGCGATATTGCGAGCCGATTCGCCAACATATTCAATCACTCTGTCGTCCCAGTAGCGTGCAGTCACCGGACGACATTCCACTTTTCTTACGCCACTGACATTCAAAAGATTACGTTGAACGTCTTCGAGCGGAATTTCGCCGTCGAACACCACATCATACCACAGATGCAAACCGGCTTTGCGGGTACGCTCTTCAAACCGTCCGGCATAAGGAAAAGTTCGCTGCATCGAACGTATTTTTACCTGCGAAACAGCATCGTCGGCTGCCAGTGCGTCAAGCTGGCGTTTGCCATTGCGGACGACGCTTTCTACTTTGCCGGAAAGATCTTCAGACACCAAAATGCGGACATAACCCTGCTCGTATTGCGGTTCTGCTACATGAGCGGCAACTTCCGGCGTATCTGCCGTTTCAAAAATCTCATCGGCAGTACAGCCTGCAATAAGGAATAAAAATGCAAATAAAAATAAATGTTTCATTTTATAATAAATTACTGAACTAACAGCTTTTCCTGCCGTATAACTTCACCATCAACAATCAGATTTACAAAATACAGTCCTTTCAACAAACCCTGTAATGAAATTTGCTGAACACTTCCCTGACATTCAACAGAACGCACAAGTCCATATTTTTCACTCCATAGCTGAATGGTATAGGGCAGAGTTTTTGCTACAGACTTATATGGCGTTGTCGAATCTGTATCACTGTCTGTGTCTTCCGTATTACTAACTTCAACAGTTAACAAATCGGAAGCAGGATTTGGGTAAATGCTCACATTGACAGGCCAGCCCGGAGGATCTAAGGGAAGTTTGCCGCTACTGCAGACATTGATTGTTAGATAGACGATAAATTCCTGACCGGTTCCGCAGTTGTTTGCAGCTTTGACGGTAAACATGCCTCCGCCAATGTTTTTGGGGTTAACTAAAAGATTATATTCGTTACGCACTATTTCAAAATTTTCGGGATTAAGCGTTTTTTCCACGATCCATGAACCTTTAGTCGAACCTGTTGGATTTAATATTTGAAAAATAAGGCTAGTAGTACCTTTACCGAGACACATAGTACAGGTTGCCGAACTGCCTTTATATATTGTTGAGCCATTCATCATCCATGGACGGTCTGGAACTCCTACATCAACAACTTTTGAAACAGTGAAAGAGCATGAGCTAAGTGATACTGTTGCCTTAACAGTTGTCTGTCCGTTGCCGTTTTTTGTAAATGCAGCAGAAGCCGTTCCCTGTCCAGAAGTTAAACTTAATTTGTCGCCTCCACTCCAAACAACGGTTGCGCCTAAGGGCAGGTTATT
This sequence comes from Dysgonamonadaceae bacterium, assembly GCA_031256775.1. Classification (GTDB taxonomy): domain Bacteria; phylum Bacteroidota; class Bacteroidia; order Bacteroidales; family Azobacteroidaceae; genus Azobacteroides. Next base: position 1,167 of record JAIRPX010000057.1, on the reverse strand, counting down.
GATAGAAAATGCGCCAGTGGTACAAATTTCGGAAGGACCGGAAATGAAAACTCTATGTGGATTAATTGTAAACTGTTTTGTAAAAGATACAGATCTGTTGCATCCGTTTAAAAAAACAGATATATTGACATTAACATTTCCTGTCATAGAAAACAAAATTCTGTAGTCAGAGAGCCTTTTACCAATAAATGACACTCCGTTTCCCGAAAAAGCTACTGATTGTATTTCGTTAACGTTAATATTTTTAAATGTGAATAAGACTTCCTCATATTGATATATAACAGACGCATTAACCGAAATATCGGGAACTGTTATTTGAGTGGGAAATTCGAACCATGAGGAAACCACATTGTCTTTTTTTAGTCTCACTTTTACTTCGCCGCCTGAAACATAACAAAAACTTGGAGTTATGGAAACGCTGTTCATATTTAGCCCGCCAAGCGTTGAACCTTGCCCGTTTATCTGCCACCCTTCAGGTACATTCCATTCGTATGTAATTCCCGGGAAATAGGTTACAGAAAAATTTCTAACGGTCTTATCTCCATAAGTTATGGTTGCAGGAAAGGCCGTGAATGAAAAACCTCTGTTAATTGCGAAGGTTTTATATTCGCTACCTGCTGAACGCAAAGGATTTATTGCTCTTACTTTAAGTTCTCCGGTGGTGAAATTGTCAGGAATTATGCTTATATCATCTTTACTTTCGGAAGCGCCAAGAAGAAATTTTCCCGTTTTTCCAGTAGAAGTTCTCCATCCCGAAGGCAACGTCCATTCATAATCGTCTACTTTCAAATCGGTACTTCCTCCAAATCCATTATCTACATATACTCCGGGATATACCATATCATTCCATAATTTTGCCGTAATGGTTTGTGTATTTCCCATTTGCGGATTGCTGTTGGATAAAGTCACATTTGGTGTTTGACCTTTGAGCGAAGCGATTGGGTATGAAATTTGCGTAGTACTGCCAGCTGTTAATATAATAGACGTATCAGTTGGCGTTGCCGTCCCAATTTTAACAGTTCCATATTGACTTGAAATATCGTCATATATTAGAGTTTATATAAATTAAATTTTGCATATTCCGTGCGCGTGCGTACCTTTGTACTCATGAAATATATTGAATACAAAGACAACGAAAAGAAATTCCGCGCTCTGACGGGACTCTCG
>JAIRPX010000264.1 GCA_031256775.1 Dysgonamonadaceae bacterium | reverse complement strand
TTAACAGGTTTTGCCGTGTTCTGCAAAAATAGTTTTAATAAAAATATTATTGTTAAATTTTATAATTTATATTTATGAGAAAAAAGTTAATTATCGGAATACTTTGTATTCTTATTGGTACGTTCCCTGCTTTTGCTCAACAAAAAGTAAGCGGAACTGTAACTGACGCACGGGGCGATGCGCTTGCAGGCGTCAGTATTGTGGAAAAGGGTGCAACCAGCGGTACAATAACCGATGCAGACGGTAAATTTACCGTAACAGTATCGCAGGGCGCTGTTTTACATGTTTCCTATATTGGTTATGTTGCGCAGGAAATTACGGTTGGAAATCAGACGCAGCTGCAAATTACGATGGAAGAAGATTTACAGTTGCTGGATGAAGTGGTAGTAGTCGGTTACGGGACAGTCAATAAGAAAAATCTGACTACCGCTATTTCCAAAGTCAAACCAGAAAATATCTCCAAAGCAGCCAACAGTAGTATGGCGCAATTGTTGGTCGGTCAAGCCGCCGGACTGCAAGCTACCGTTAACAGCGCGCAACCAGGCGGGTGGGTCAATCTTTCTATTCGCGGTTCGGGAATGCCGCTTTTTGTTGTGGATGGCGTGATTATGCCGACTACAACACTTGAACCCGGAGCTGGAGCTTTGGTAACGCCCAACTACATTAACCGTTCAGGGCTGGCAGGTATCAATCCCGAAGACATTGAATCAATTGAAATATTGAAAGACGCTTCTGCCGCCATTTACGGCATCGGAGCAGCAAATGGCGTGATTCTGGTAACAACTAAGAAAGGTACGGCAGGAAATGTTAAAATCAATTATGAAGGCAATGTTTCTTCTGTGCGTAATTACAGTTTACCCAGACCTTTAAATGCACAGGAATATATGAATTATGTGAATATTTTCAACAAGGAAGCTTATTTGTATAACAATAAATTTGCTCCTTATGGCGACAAAGAATATGCGAGTGGATGGTCGCCTGTTTTTGACGAAACGGAGATCGCAAATGCGCAAAGTACCAACTGGTTGAGCCATGTTTTGCAAAACGGAAGTATTTCCAATCATACGCTGACTTTGTCGGGCGGATCGAAAAATATTCAATACTATCTTTCTGGAAATTATTTTGACCAAACAGGTACGGTTATCAATTCCGGAATGGAACGCTATTCTATAAAAAGCCATATCGCGATTCAAGTTGCACCTTTTTTAAAATTTTCGGCAGGAATCAATTACAATCAAAATAATTATAAAAATTCACCTATCGGCGGAATTGCCAATAACAGGGGAACAAAAGCAGCAGGCGCTTTGCAGGCAGCTTTGCGTTTACCTTCCTGTTTGCCGGTTAAAGATGAAAACGGAAATTATACCTTATTTATTGATTCTCCGAATCCGGCGGCAATGACGCATATTGAAGACAACACGCAAGCTTCCGGAGCTAATATTCTTTTTACTGCCGATGTGAATATTGTCAAGGATATGCTTTCTTTAAAATTACTTTACGGAAATAATTCCGAAAATGCTCACCGTTCTACTTACATTCCGAGTTACGTATATTTCGATCAGATGTATAAATCAAGGGGGAATTTGGGAGAAAACCGTTTGGTTAATCAAACGATGGAAGCTACTTTGATGTTCAGCAAAAATATGGCAAATATTGTCAATACCGACATTGTACTGGGCGTGGGACGTTATCTGGATCGGTATTCCGGCATGAATGTTTCGTATGACGAACAGTACGATGCAATCGGAAACGATGACATCGGCGCTGCATCAGGCGTATATACGCCTTCATCCTATCGGGCTGAAAATGAAAAACGGTCGCAGTTTTTGAGGGCGAATTTCGACATTCTGAACCGTTATGTGATTGCGGGAACTGTGCGGCGCGACGGTACGGATAAATTTTTCCCCGGAAAAAAATACGCATGGTTTCCATCTGTTTCTTTGGCATGGAAACTTTCCAATGAAGCGTTCCTGTCTGATATTTCATGGCTTAATTTGCTGAAAATCAGGGCAAGTTATGGAAAAACCGGTTCTGATAATTTGGGCAGTTCATTATATGGTTCATATAGTCCGACGGGAACGCATGTACTGTTTGATTACAATGCTCAAAAATATGTTCCTATAGTTGTCAATGGCGTGGATTACCCTGATGTGACTTGGGAAAAAACCATTATGAAAAACGCAGGAATAGATTTTTATGTGTTCAATAACCGGCTTTCGGGCAGTTTCGATCTTTTTCGTAACGATATTACCGATAGATTAGGTTACGACAATACTGCGGGACTTTCCATGTTTGCTGCCTATCCCATTAACGGCAGCCATATACGGCGACAGGGCTGGGATGCAAGTCTAAATTCCAAAAACATCATACTTCATAATTTTTCATGGACAAGCCTTTTGACTTTTACAAAATATCAATCGCTTTGGATTGAACGTATGCCTAATTATGATTATAATTTGTATGAGAAAAGAGGCGTGGTTACTACTAACGCATGGTATTATTACAAAACTAATGGAATCATCAACGCCGATAAAAGCAATATGCCTGCCTCACAACCTGTTGAGGCGCAAATTCCGGGCTATCCCATTCTGGTGGATAAAAATGGCGACGGCGAAATAACGGTTGACGATGTGGAAATGTGGGATACTACTCCGGATTTGTATTTCGGTTTGGGCAATACCTTTCGTTATAAAAATTTCGATTTGGATATTTTCCTCTATTCACAGTTAGGCGTTGAAAAATACAATTACGCATTAGACTGGGCTAATCCTCTTGATATGGCAAGTAATGTGAGCAATTCCAATATTTATGCCGACAGGATTTGGAATTCGCAAACGAATCCAAATGGAACGTTGCCTGGCGTCGCTTTGTTCTCGTCGGTTTCGTTGCCAGGCGGCGTGGGAACAGACATCCACGTGCAGGACGCCTCATTTGTTCGTGTTCGTAATATCACGCTGGGATACAATCTCAACGGTTCTTCTTTGGGCTTTGCAGGTAATCATATTGATAATATTCGGATTTATTTAGACGCTCAAAATCCTTTTGTATTCACTAAATTTGAAGGAACCGATCCCGAAATTGCCACAGGCAGGGGACAATATCCTCAAACACGTATTTTTTCCTTAGGTTTCAAACTTTCATTTAAATAACTGATATTTATGAAAAAGAGATTTTTTTATTCAATTATAAGTTTGGTGTTGCTTGCAAGTGCTTGTAACGATAATTTCGATCCTAAAATTTACGGAAAATTATCTTCAACCAATTTCCCTCAAACGGAATCAGACTACGAATCGGTCTTGATGACCTGTTATATTCCTTTTCAAATCACGTGGTCGTATTGGCTGACCGGAAATTCACAGTATCCGTTAAATTCGCCTCCTGGCGGCTGTATTCGTATGTTTGATGTAACTTCCGATGCTGCAGCTCCGTTCAGAGTAAACAGCTGGGGCAGCGGCTGGTTGCAACTTTCAGAAGCCAATTATTCCGATTGTCCTCTGTATGGACGTGGACAGGACGATGCACGCCCTTCCAATTTTGAGAAAATCAAAGACATTACTCGCATGACGCAGATTATCGGCTTGTTAGAAGACGCGACTGTTTTATCCGAAGATACAAAAAATCATTTTCTCGGAGAAGCAAGGTTGCTGCGCGGCTTGATGATGTATTATTTACTGCATATTTACGGTCCGGTTCCGGTAATAATGGATGCTCATTTGGTTGGAAATTTTGAGGCGGAAAGCAATCTGGTTCGTCCTTCGCTCGAACAGATGAGCCAATGGATTTACGATGATTTTGACTTTGCGCGGCAAAAAATGTCCAATACTGCAATAAAAGGAAGATTCACAGCTGATTATGCTAAGTTCTATTTAATGAAACATTGTCTTAACGAAGGCGAATACATGACCGGATACTACGATAAAGCCATCGAAATGTACGAAGCATTAAAAGCATCCGACAGAAATTACAGTTTGTTTACGCAGGGAGGTAATACGGCTTATGCCAATCAGTTCAAACAGGGGTATAAGTTTAATATTGAAGTCATTATGGCTGTTCCCTGTACGGAAGCAGGCGATGGCGAATATAAAAACGGGAATTTTAATCCGTTGTCATTCTATGTGATTCCTGCCGACGCTGCCAAATATGCCGATGTAGCCAATACTATTCCAACGCCATTTGAAAAGCAGGGCGGCGGTTGGGGGCATTTATTCAATGTAGCGCCTCTATTTTATGATACTTATGAGCAGGGCGATGTACGCAGGAATGTGATTCTCACTTCATACGTTCAGAATAACAGCCGGAGAATAGTAGTTACGAGAAATGATTTGGGCGTTAAATGGTCGGGATTTATCCTCAATAAGTTTCCGGTGGAAGTTGCTAATCAGTATCAGCCGACTGATATTCCTCTGGCGCGATGGGCGGATGTGCTGCTGATGTATGCCGAAGCGGTTGCGCGAAAAAACCGGACAGTACCCAACGGCGAGGCTTTAAAAGGAGTGAACGATGTGAGAGCAAGAGCCGGACTTCCAGCATTAGACAGCAGTGTAACAGGTAATTACGATAAATTTATGGACGCGCTTCTTGCCGAGCGAGGACATGAATTTCTCTATGAGGGTTTTCGCAAAATCGACTTGATTCGCTTCAATAAATATCGCCGCAATTGCCGCTTGTACAAAGGCGTTACGCCCTCGCATCAATATATGCCTATTCCCAATTACGCAGTGGAACAGGCTGAAAGTTACGGAAAAACATTAATGCAAACTTTCGAGCGTCAGGACTGGAATTTGGATAATTAACTATAAAAATTAAATTTGATGAAAACAACATTTTTTAAATATTGTATATTTTTGGCGTTTGTTTCGTTTAGTTGCACTGCCTGCGACAAAGAACAAACCGAACAGCAGGATAGCGCCATCGCAAATGTTATTTTTGATACCGATATGGGATCTGATTGCGACGACGCTGGAGCGCTTGCCTTGTTACACAGTTATGCGGATATAAAAAAAGTTAATATACTTGGCGTTATTTACAGTTCGGGCAAAAACAAATATGGAGCAGGCGTTTGCGATGCAATTAATACGTGGTATGGACGCGGAGATCTTCCCTTAGGACAGTACAAAGGAGATGACGTAGGCGATCCGAACAATAATTATTCGCGCCAGATTGCTGAAAATACAACCGTTTTCCCCCACAATATAATTGATTCTTCGGATGAAATGGTAGAGGTATATAAACGGATTTTACGGGAACAGCCCGACAGTAGCGTTACAGTCATCACGGTAGGACATCCGCACGGTTTGTGTTATTTGATGAACGATGAAGAAGGTATGTCGTTGATTAAAAGGAAAGTACAAAAATGTATTTCTATGACTGGAACAAATACCACTCCGGGCGATGACTGGAATTTTGCGCAGGCAGGCGTTGCACCTTATATATCTGATATTCTTGATCGGTTGCCTGTTGCTCATTATTTTTCCGGCGCTGGAACATCAGTTCTTACCGGACACCGGTTATTGCCGAATACACCGGAAAATAATCCTGTAAGAGAAGCTTATCGACTTTATGGCGCCAGTTTAATCTCAGGTCGTCCGAGTTGGGATCAAATCGCTGTTTTGTTTGCCATCAAGCCCGAACTGTTTGAAGTGGATTCGGTGGGTTCGCTGGTGCAAAACGAGCGTAATCAAACTTATTGGGATAAAAACAGTGATAATCCACGCCATAAGAAAATCAATCCGGTTATTTCCGATCAGGAATTGGAAAAATTGATTGAAGACCGGATGTCAAGATCTCCTTTAAAAAAATAAAACTTCAAAATATTATTTATTATTAACATCATGAAAGTAAAAATTCTTTTTTTAGCAACAATTCTGAGCGTATCAACTTTTGCTCAGACAGCCCAATTAGTGGCAAAATTCAGGTTTGAAAACAATTTGGCAAGCGAACAGGATGCCTCATTGTTTGGTACGGCTCAATGTCAGCCATCAGGTATTGAGCCTGATTTTGAGTGGAATACGGAACGTGGAAGTACGGTTTTGCATCAGTTTTTCGGTTACAGCGACGCAGGAACGATGGGGTGGGTAAAATTCCCGAATCCATTAAGAAACAGCGCACTTACGGCAGCTACTGTTTCATTGTGGGTTAACTGGCTGGATACCGAAGATCATTTGCTGGATACGATGTGGGCGTTTTTGGATGAAGACAATTCCGACGACGTAAACGGTCGCTGGTATCTGACTTCCAATCTCTTTTTAAGTTATAATGGAAATGGCGGCTGGTGGGATTGCAATCATCCTGATGTGCGTCATACCAATGCGTTGCCCTACGGTATTTGGAAGATGGTAACTATAACTGTTAACAATACAGGATTCAAAATCTATGTGGACGGGCAAAAAAGATATGATACTGATTCACAAGATGCTTGGAGTTCAAGTACGGGTTCAACGGCTGCCGATACGGATTATTCGCATGTGATTGCTTTGCTCAATTCCGCTCCCGATTTCTATTTGGGAAAAGGTTCCTGGTGGGGTTCGGCAGAATTGTTGATTGATGATTTGCTTTTCTACAATGGTGCATTAAGCGATGCTGAAATTGCAAACCTGTATGGCACAACTTCATCAATACATGAATTTCAGGCAAAAAAAATTTACGGTATATACGATAAAAATTCGTCATCCATCCGCATTAACGGATTACAGGGCAATGAACAGATCGAACTGTATAATTTGGCAGGTCAAGTTGTTTTATCAACTGTTGGACAATCGGTTATTCCTTTTGAAAAAGCTCAAAGTCTGTATTTGTTAAAAATAAAAGACAGCAACGGTTATGTGAGTATGGAAAAACTGTTTATTCGTTGAAGATCTGCCGGAAAAAATGAAATTGAAAACAATAATAATGTATTTCGATCTTGTCAGATTAAAATCATGTGATTGATAATGTTGATTAACAGTTAATTAAGCGTGTAAACCGAATGTAAATGTTTACATGCTTTTTTTGTACATTTTGAGACTGATATTGATAACAATGTGAACGACATTTTGGTGCTGGATATTCTATACAAATGTATAGAATCCGGAAATTACTAATTGATATGAATATTATTTGATAGAAGATTATTATCTTTGTGACCAAAAACAGTTTAATAATATGAGCAATACAGATTCACGACGTCCGCTGCCTATTGGCATTGACTTTTTTCATAAAATGATTGAAGGAGGTTACTATTATATAGATAAAACTTTGCTTATCAAAGATATTCTTGATAATAAAGCAGAAGTAACGCTTTTTACGCGCCCGCGCCGTTTCGGGAAAACGCTGAACATGACAATGCTGAAAAGTTTCTTTGAAGATACAAGCATTCTTCACAAAACAAGTTATGAAAGTGAAAATACCCGCCAACTTTTTGATAATCTGAACATTGCAAGCGCTGGCGAAAAATACATGTCAGAGCAGGGAAAATATCCCGTAATTTTCCTGACGCTAAAATCGGCAAAACAGCCAGACTTTGAGTCATCGTTTTCAGCTTTGCGCACATTGATTGCAAACGAATTTTCGCGTCATCATTACGTTTTTGATTCTCTGAATGATGATGAAAAAGAAACGTATAAATTATTATCGTCAGGTAAAGGTACGACAAACGATTATAAAATTTCTTTGAAGTTTTTGAGTGGATGCCTGTATAAATATCACAATCAGAAAGTTATAATTCTTATTGACGAGTATGACGTTCCTCTGGAAACATCATATTTTACGGGCTTTTATCAGGAAATGATTGCATTTATAAGGTCGCTTTTCGAAAGCGCCTTAAAGACAAATATTTATCTCCATTTTGCAATACTTACCGGTTGCCTGCGAATTTCAAAGGAAAGTAT
>JAIRPX010000210.1 GCA_031256775.1 Dysgonamonadaceae bacterium | reverse complement strand
TTCAAATACGGCATTGCATTTTGTGGAAAAGAATGTGCAGTGAAGGGAGATAAATAAAAACTCCTTTACAAGCTTGTGAAATTTACTGCACAATCACTTTTACTGCCACGCTATTTATTTTCAAGATATAAATGCCTGATTTATCAAAACTAACCGGCGATTCAGCTAAAATTTCCTTTACCTTTTTGCCGGAAAGGTCATAAATACGGAGAATGGCGTTAAAATCATTGTCTGGTAGTTCTATCATAATGATTTCGCCTTTCCTAATGATATTGGGATAAATTTTTATACCGTTTTCGTCGGCAATCAGACTAATATCTGCGAGATCAATGCAAAATGTTTTTCCATCGGAATACTGCTGCAGCGAATAATAGGTTTTAACTGTATAGCAGGCGTCTTCGCCGTCGGGAAGCGGATCTATATCCGTATAATTATTCAAAGGTAATAAATTACCTCCCATACCCATTTGCAATGATATAAGATCTACGCCGTTGCGATATACCGTATAACCGCTTATAGCTTTCTTTGGCTCTACTGACGGATCTTTTGCCAATGTTGCACGGATGCAATAGAGTTCGTATTCAAAATTTGGAGTTTCAGATATTTTGTGCCAGGTAACTCCACCATCTTCCGAGTAAAGGTTACCTCTGCCGTCGGCTATGGTTAAATACAAACCGGCGCCCGGATTATTTGGATCTTCTATCATATAAGCGCCAGATCCCAGAGGCGTGTCACGCGGATCGCAACTTACTACTTCCACTCCATAATAAAGCGGTTTAGTTACATCAATTTCAATAGGCTGGGACAGTTGAACCCTATTCCATCCTAATTGAACGTCTTCTACGTCAAGATCACACAGACGCACTCCATCCTGTGCAACAAACCATTTAAATTCCGGAGCAGGAAGATTGAGCGAACCGTTCGGGTTGGTTGTTCGCCAGAATGAAATGGAGGTAAGTTTATAACCTTCGTAAGCCTTCAAATCTTCTGCCGGATACATATTGGCGGCAATCACCGGATATTTGTCATTGCCTAATCGTCCGAATGCGGCGTCGTCCCACATATAACGCAATTCAACACAGCCATTCGGATCTGACCAGTTGACGTGCGCCGTCCCGTCGTCGGCTTTGCGAGCCAACACAACCAAAGCGTCTTCGACTGTAATTTGAGTAGCTTCGTCAGCCAGTTCCACGTTGTCCACTTGCCAGCGTATCTGGCTTGTCCCCAGTCCGTAGCTGCGAAAGCGGAAACGAACGCTGCTCTTACCTGCCAGCTGGCTTACATCATAAGTTTTAAACGTATAATTATCTCTGCCATTAGCCGGAAGATCGTCAATAGTTGTCCAGTTTGATCCGTCGAATATTTCTACAGCCATTCTTTCCTGGCTACTGTTGGGCGTTCTCACGTTAAACGACAGATGCAAATTTGTTACTCCTCCGGCGTCGAAATATGGAGAAACGAGCGATTCCTCATAAAGACCGCCCATAGGCGCAAGTATTCCCGCGCACCAATGCGGAAATCCAAATTCCTGTACTTTCCAGCTGTTGCTGAAAGGCAGAGTATTAGCCGTAACATCCCAGTAACCGGTACTTAAAGGAATTTCTTTCAATATTTCATGTACTTCTATTATTGCTCCTCCGGGCTGGTAATCGCTGAAATCATCGAAAAAGGGCAGCGTTTTTTTGCCCATTGTGATGTACAGATTTTTTCCGGCTATTGATTCTTTGCTCGTACCGTTATCGTCATAAACTGCTTTAATAACATACTCATGCGTACCGTCTGTTACTGCATTGTCGATGTACATGGATGTTAGAATGTTGTCTATGACAACAAGTGGTTGCGTCGCGCTGTCTTTATAAACTGCATAACCGGTCAGCGTAACGCCATTTCCGCTTAAAACATCGGGTTTAGTCCATGTCAGTCTGACTTTTCCGTAACCGGGACTTTCGATAGCTGGCTCTTTCACGGGAACAAGACCGACGGCTATTTCAGGAATTTCCACAAAAAATCCGCAGGTTTTTCCGCCGCGCATTCCATATCCTATTATCTTTCTTCCGTCTTTTGAAATACCCGAAGCTACCAGCAGTGAATCCATTGCAAAGGAGATTCCTTCTCTGGTCAGATAAGATTCCAGACTCATCATACCCAGTGTGCTGGAATAAATATAGGCACGCTGGTACAACTTTAAGTTTGATTGCATGTGACTCCAATAACCTACAACAACGCCATTGTCGGACACGGCAGCAGGAATAGAAAACGTCGCACCCTGATCAAAAGCAATCAGCTGCTCATTTTCAATGTCATACAGGCTGGAGCGAAAATTATGCCTAAAGACGGCATATTTGCCATTATTGCTTATTCCAACAACAGGATAACCCGACGAGCCTGATATTTCTTTTTTCACGCCGTTAATCCATAGAACAGGTTGAGTATCTACGCCGCCGCCCATCACACTTCCGTCGCCTGATACTGCCTGTATCTCCGAATCATTTCCTCCCAGAACATGAAAAGTAATATTGTCCGGATCGCTTACATCCCAGTAGCCTGCAGAATGCCATTCAGCCTGTCCGCCAGGAGTTTGTCCGCCGACGATGATGTTACCGTCGTCAGTAATGGCGTAAGCACGGTTATAATGATTGTAATACAGGCTCGTAGCGCTTGAAGAATATGAAAGGATATTCCAGTCGGCAGAGTTATAATCTTTGTAAGCTGCTGTAATCAGTGGATATGGAACAGTATTGCCAGCTTCTGTAACAGGATGATCAAAATCTGGAGCAACTCCTGCTATTCTTCCGGAAGAAGAAACGGCATAAGCCGAAGGTCCCTGTCCTAACTCGTTGACAAGAAGGCTGTCCAGTTCCTGCAAACCGTTTTCTTCTGTCCATACAAAACTGTGATGACCTGTGTATGTTGAACCGATACCAATCTGTCCTGCAACATATTTCCCGTCGGAAGATATACCTTTGGGATAAACGCTCCTGCCATTTTCCGTACTTATAACGGTGAATCTTTGAGCATTTGCGCTAATTGACATAAAAGCAAACAGCAATACAAATAAATCTTTCATAAAACGATGAATTATTATTTTAATAGAAATATATTTGCAAAATTAGACAAAAAAATCAGAT
>JAIRPX010000205.1 GCA_031256775.1 Dysgonamonadaceae bacterium | reverse complement strand
TGCCGTCAGTGCCTGCATTTTTACCTGCGCTTGTCGGTTGCAAATGATAATCGTAGCTGTCGCCGTTTACAAATGTATTGGCATACGACTGATTTATTATTTCGTCTATGTGCGTGTTGTTATTCATAATCTTTGGATGTCCTCCTATCCAAAGATTGTTTTTAAAAACACAGTCATATACTCCATCATTAGACATATCAACTTCTTGTGTTATAGTTGTTGTGCTTACCTGAAAAATATTGTTATAAAAGGTAGCTGAAAAATATCTGCAATCTCCATTACTTCCTCTGTATGGCACAATACTACCAAGTATGATGCAATTTTTTAATGTTGAATTAGATAGATTGAGCCAATAAGTATTTGTACTTTTTATCAGGCATTTTGTAAAATTAATTTGTTTATTTTCAAATGCTAATTTATTTAAAACACACTCGTAAAATGTATTATTTAAACAGGTACCAACGGTTAAAGCTAAACCATTTGTGTTTTCTATCTTGCACCTGCTAAAATACGCATTGGACAAGGTATCCAAACTGAGCTGATTGAAATATATTCCTGTTAAAATACTGTTCGACGCTCCTTTATTAACCACGACCGTACCGTTTATAAAGCGAGTTGCATTTTCGCTCTCATAGCCTCCGCCATAAACCGATACTTTTTTATTCAAAACAACGGCTTTGTCCAAAACCACATCCATGAGTCCAGTACTTGGATTTAAGCGTTCCCACTTATAAGAACTCAAATCAATATTTCCAGGAGGCAAATACAGTTTGTCGTTATCCTGCAAGGCGTCAACTGCCGATTTAATGTTATCAAAGGCAAGCGTGGTAGCGCTACCCCGTTCAATAATAAACACCTGCGCATTTACTGCGCCATTAATCATAAACGCTACAAAAAGCGTAAAAAAGAAATTTTTCATATCGAATATATTTTTAAAAGTTTATGAATATTCATTATATACTGCACGAAAGTCAGGTCAGAAAAAAAACAGCCCATTTTAGTAAAAAAATAAGCTGGAGATGTATTGTTAATTAATTGATTTGTATTATATTCCGCGCGAAAGGATGCCAGTAGCCACACACACACACACACACACACACACACACACACACACACACACTAAAAAAATATTAGATATATGCAAATCAGAGCCAATGATATTTGTGAATTGTGTCATGAAACAATTAAATTTTCGGCATCAAATATATTCAAAAAAAATCCTTTCAGAAAATATTTTTCAGAAAAATAGCTTTTAAAAGATGTTCATTTTCAATAAATGACTTACTATGGGAATAATACTAAAAAAATAATATTTTTATGCCGTTTTATTTTTAACATTGGCAAAATATAAAGAAAGCATTATTTAACGAAGTTTTTTTCAACGGTTTACAAAACAGCGCCAGCATATAGCGGCTTTCATGCTTTCGCGCCAGCATCGTGTCTCGTTTTTTGTTTTTGCTGTTTAAAAATAAATCCGTACTTTTGTATCCCGACAGTTATAGGGAGTTTCATTTCAAAAAGAAAATAATATGAAATCATTTAATATTGCAGGACCCTGCATTAAGCGATTGCATTATATGATAAACTCGGCAGAACGTCTTCAAGGCGTTGATGCGCTGATTGATAACGGCAACTATTTTGTCCTTCATGCAGCGCGTCAAAGCGGGAAAACCACGTTTATTCAGGATTTAACCAATCGCTTAAACATCGAAGGAAATTATTATGCCCTCTATTGTTCGCTGGAAAATTTGCAGGGCATAACCGACGTAGAAAAAGGTATTCCTGAAATAGTCAGAAGTATTCAGCGCGATATTTCCGACTATCAACTGCCGCACTCAAAGGAATTTGCAAAAGATGCTGATTTTACCAGTTTTACCAATGTTTTGCAGCAATCATTGTCGCATTATTGCAGATTGTTGGACAAACCGCTTGTCGTTTTCTTTGACGAAGCCGACTGCCTGAGCGAAGGTACGCTGATTACTTTTTTGCGACAGTTGCGCAATGGACACAACAAGCGAAGTATAGCGCCGTTTATTCACTCGGTTGCGCTGGTAGGAATGCGTAACATCCGCGATTTTAAGGCAAAAGTACGTCCCGACCACGAAACGCTTGGCTCGGCAAGTCCATTTAATATTGTAACAAAAGTGATGACTTTGACAAATTTTACAAAAGAAGAAATATCAGAACTTTATGCCCAGCACACTGCCGAAACAGGACAAAAATTTGACGGTGACGCTGTTGACTTTATTTACGAACAAACCTGCGGACAACCATGGCTTGTAAATGCTGTAGCAAGGGAAGTTATTGTGGAAAAACTTGAAGACGATTTTTCAAAGCCCGTTACCAAAGAACTTGCTGCACAGGCAATTCAGACAATCATTCTACGTAGAGATACGCATATTGATTCCTTGCTTGAAAGACTGAAAGAAGAACGTGTGCGTAGCGTAATTGAGCCGATGATTCTTGGCGAATATGTAGATGTTGTAACCGATGATTTTCAATACGTTAAGGATTTGGGACTCATAAAACAAACCCCGCAAATTTTGCCCGCTAATCCGATTTACGCCGAAGTTATTTTCCGCACGCTGAATTATAATGTGCAGGAAACACTCAAACGCGAAGACAACAATCAGTATCTTGCGCCGCGCTATCTTAAAAATGGACGAATAGATATGGAATTTTTAATGTCTGATTTTCAGCAGTTCTGGCGCGAAAACAGCGAAATCTGGGAAGAACGCTTCCAGTATAAGGAAGCTGCCCCGCATCTTGTGTTGATGGCTTTCCTGCAACGTGTTATCAATGGCGGCGGACAGATTATCCGCGAAGCAGCCGTTGGCAAAAAACGCCTCGATATTTGTATTGTATATGAAAATAAAAAATATCCGGTGGAACTAAAAATAGACCGTTATAAAAATACGCTGGCAGACGGTTTAAAACAAACTGCGGAATACGCCGAAAAATTCGGTTGCGCGGAAGGCTGTCTCTGTATTTTCGACCGTTCGCCGGAAAAGTCGTGGGACGAAAAAATCTATATGCGACAAGAAACTGTTGACAGTAAAAAAATTACGGTAGTAGGTCTGTAAAATAATCAAAAATAATGCTTCACTTTAAAAATTTAAAATGATTAGTCAAGAGATCGCGATAAATAATTATACTACGCTTATAGAGAAGCTGAATGAAATCAGCAATGCGGGTAGCAATGGCGCTTCTATTGTGCTGGAAATCAATCCGCGCGATTACATGCTTTCACAAATTGCTCATCTGGTTGAACAGAACAACGCTAAATTATTGCATGTTTTCACTTTCATGGAAGAAGAAACATCAATGCTGATTGTTATTTTAAAAATTGATCTGGAAGACGCCACTTATGTCCTGCGAAGTCTTGAGCGATTTAACTATGTGGTACGCAGCTGTTTACAAAAACAATCTTCCGATTCAAACAGTGAAACTTTATGTAAGCGGCTGGATGAATTAATGTATTACCTGGAAATGTGATAAACACATGAAAATAGGCGTTTTCGGTAATAACTATCAGGCAGACAAGCAACATTATATTAAAACGCTTTTCGATTGCCTGTCAAGGTTTGGCGCAGAAATATGGGTGGAAAATAATTTTTACGACTACCTTTCCCGCCAGTTTAAATATGAACCAGAAATAGCGGGACTGATTGATTCAGGTTATTTCCCTGCGGATATGATTTTAAGCATAGGCGGCGACGGAACTTTCCTGCGAACAGCTGCATGGGTAGGACGACAGAATATTCCTGTTCTGGGAATCAATACTGGTCGTCTGGGCTTTCTTGCTGATATTAACGCCGGTGAAATCAATGAAGCTCTGTCGGAAATAATCAGCGGGAACTTCAAAATCGAAGAACGGACGCTTTTGCAGATGGAAACGTCATGTATGTCCAGTAATCGTTGCTATGCCTTGAATGAAATTGCCGTCTTGAAACGCGACACATCTTCCATGATTGCAATACAGGCATATCTAAACGACGTTTTTTTAGCCGAATATCTGGCTGACGGACTGCTCATTGCAACTCCAACCGGTTCAACGGCTTATTCATTAAGCGTTAATGGACCAATTATTCTTCCTCAAGCCAATAATTTCGTAATGAGTCCCGTAGCGCCACATTCTTTGAATGTCCGTCCATTGGTTATTCCTGAAAATTACGGTATTCGCCTGAAAGTGGAATCAAGAAATCCAAATTTTTTAGTTTCATTAGACGGACGCTCAGACGTTTTTCCTTCGGGAAGCGAACTGTTTATCAGGAAAGCTGATTTTACAATCAAAATAGCCAAACGGTTTAATCAAAATTTCTACGAAACTCTTCGTAATAAACTGCTTTGGGGACAACATGCAGAAGACAAAAAAGACGCCTGAAAAAGATTTTTTTTGACAAATACCAGTAACTTTCTCCTGTTTTTTAATAGGAAAATATTATCACATAGAGACGCGATTAATCACGTTTCTACTTTATATTATGCACGGCATGGTTTTGTGCGTCGTCATTGCGAAGGCGAAGCCTGAAGCAATACAGTAATTATTTAGGTTCACCCGCAAAACCCTGTGTTTATTTGCGCTTCCCTGCTGACGCGGCTTTATAAGCCGTGCTTTCATGCTTTGCGCCACGTGTCTCGTGTCTCGTTTAAAAAACTTTTCTCGCGTTATTTCTTAAAACAGCTCCTCTGCAAATTCTTTTAAACCGTGCTGAACAAAAGCAGCGTAGCTGCAACATCTTTGTAGCCTTGTACGTAAGCGCACGGTTGGAAGACACAGACCTTTCCCTGAGCAGCGTAGCTGCG
>JAIRPX010000182.1 GCA_031256775.1 Dysgonamonadaceae bacterium | reverse complement strand
TCCTGATAATCACTTCGGTATAAATGGGATTGGAGGGAATTATTTTCCCTTTTTCCTCCTTAATCAGTCCCAAATCTTTTGCAAACATAAAATCGTCCGACATTCGACTGTCGATATTCTCGCCTAAAATCAGCGGCTCAATAATTTTCCTGATGCGTTCTTCTTTTAGCCGTTCTAAAAGCGAATCAATATGCGTATCGCGACGCAGAATGATGTTTTGAATTGCCTGTGTTGCAAGCTTTTTGGTAACAGGCTTAGACAAATCTCTTTGCAACACTTCTACGATTACTTCCCGTGCTACGGCATTGACAAGCCATGGCTGTCCGCAGGTTTGATTATAAATAAAATCAACCACACCATCACAAAATATTTGTCCTGTTTCGGCTGTATGTTGAGCATAAAGTTCAGAAACTTCATCTTTGGTAAAATTCGTCAAAGTTAATATTTTTGTTACGATATTAAATGGGCTTGCCGAGCCAAGCGTTTGACTTTCCGGACAGATTTTTGCCTTATAATCGCGGATATTACGCATCCCGACAAGGGCTACGGAATGGGCAAAAGGCGAAAAATGGCGGTTATTATGCCCGTCGCGTAATTGTCGCAAAAACGAAATCAAAGTAATTTCGCTCAAGCAATCCGCTTCGTCGAAGAAAATAACGAGGGGACGGTCGAGCGTGCTGCAAAATTTTGTTAATTCATCGTACAAAACCGAAGTGAAATTCTCAAAATTAGCATTTTCGGCAAATGCCGCAGCGTTAGGCAATTTGAAAATGGAGATGGACGTATGCAGTTTTCTCACAATACCCGGTATGCCGTCTTTGGGGTCGATGATGCCTTGTAGGGTTTCGAGCGAACAATAAACTGCATAATATTTTCCTTCGGCGTTCAATCGAAGCGCCAAATCCTGAATAAATGTCGTTTTACCACTTTGCCGCGCCGCATGGAGAACAAAATAATTACCCGAATCAATCAGGTAATCTATGCCCTGAATACGTTTTGCGGCATCAATCATATAATGCTGACGCTTGTTACACGGTCCTGCTATATTAAAAATTCTCATAATGATTTTGAATTTTCTTTATTTATAACTGACAAAAATACAATTTTTATTTTGAATTGCCAAATCTGTTTTTTAGGATTAAATCTATTTTTTGGGTGCTATCCTGCTAAGTATCACAGAAATGACACTTTGTTAACCGTATGTTTTATACATTTTATTCTATTCTATAAACACAAATCCCGCCCATTTTTCCGGCTGTTCAGGATAAGCTGTACGCATTTTACGGCGAGCCGTTGAAAACGACTGATAAAAACTATTACCGTGCGACAATTGTACATAAAATTCCGTCATAAGTTCGCGCGTTTCTTTATCTGGAACTTTCCAAAGACTAACAAGTATGGATTTGGCTCCTGCCAGACGAAAAGCGCGTTGCATTCCATAAACGCCTTCGCTGCCAACAATATCGCCAAGTCCTGTTTCACAGGCTGATAGAACAACCAGTTCTGTATTTGACAAATTCAGATTAGAAACTTCGTATGATGTGAGGATGCCATCGTCAGCGTTATTTTCAGGTAGCTGTTTGCCGCTCCATGTCTGGTTAGCGCCGGTAAATGCAAGTCCAGAACGCATCAACGGATTGTCAGACAGACGGAAACGGTTGTTACCCATTTCATTGAAAAAATCGACGTTCTTTGCCGGAGGAAAATAAAATCCGTGAGTGGATACATGAAGTATTTCCGGTGACTGCCAGGAAGAAAACGATTTGAAACGTGTTTCCGTCGCTTCTTTATCTATAAATATTGAAATATTCCAATCCTTCTCAGACAGTTGACCGGCAATACTTTGGACTTCTTTAACAGAGCCTGGCAGATAGTCGAATCCCTGTCCGCGTGTTGAATCCATATAGTCCAACATACCGCGAGTCAACTGGAAAGAATAGTCTTTTTTCAGATCTTCGTCCAACAAAACCATTTCGGCGGGAGATAAACCGTAATCGGCGCCGCCGAAAAGAGCAATGTGTTTTCTTGACGTTTCTTTGGTGTTTTTACTCTTTTCTTCAGCAATATCTTTGGTTGAAAGAAGTTGATGTAAGTCGTAGGCTTCGCCCAAATATCCTTTTCCTGTTTCCATTCCGGTGAATGAAACGCCGTGCAACAAGCCCGACGGCGACAGGAAAATCTCGCTTACGCCATTCAAATATTTTTCTATGGGTTTCCAAATCAGTGGATAAACATTTTTGCCGTCGTAAGGAGATTGCTTTATGGCAGTTTTAAGGTCGCTTTCCTTGCACAGTTCAATAATTTGTGGATATTTATAATTGGGACGCAGAAGCAATGCGTAGTATATCGTATCTGATGCAAAGTCATTGGGATATATAACTGAAAATTCTATAGCGGCTTCTTTATTGCTTAATTTTTTTTGTATATCTTTCCATGTCCGGTTGAACAGATTTTGCAGATTCTGATATGGTTGCAATTTATGCAACAGTTGTTTTTCCATTTCCTGCGATTGAGCCAACAATTTTTCCATTTCTTCGCTGGAAGCCAACTGGTTGCTTTCATTTTTAATAATAATGTTTTTTAAAATAGACAGATTTTTCCAAAGCTCGGATAATTCCGGATCGTTGCCGTTTGTAACCGCTTCGTTTATATTCTGCGTAACGGACAGAAGAATGTTTTTCGACAACAATTCGTTGTTGTAAGCAAATTCAGCTATTGAATCATTTCCATTTTCCCATTCATATATGGCAATTTCTCTGAAACAATTCAAAAAAACGACTGTATTTTCCCACAGCATTTCCCGTTCTGTTTTCGAAAGAAAAGCAAAATTTTTCCGGATGTTATCTTTAAATTGATTAAACGACCTTAAAAAATATTCGCAGGCTCTGGCTCTGTTGAGTCTGAGTTCTTGTGTACATCCCATACTATACAGAATTTTGGGATATAGAATGCCTGCTGCGAATGGCGCTGCATTGGTGATGAATCTGTTGTAGTAAATTTCTGCTTTTTCGTAATCTTTGTGTTCATAGTAGAAATCTCCTAATGCCGCAAAGCTTGTCAAAGTTTGTATAGAATGTTCTCCAAACTTTTCTATTTTTTGCCGCATGTTTTCCAGATACATACTTTCAACGGAATCGTAGCTCATAGTCGAATCATTTGCTATGTATTGCAATTTGTTGGAAATAAGACTAAAAAAAGACGGATGATCTTCTGCATGATTTTCCTTGAAGATTTGCTCTGCCTGTTCATATAAACTTAACGTATTTTCTTGATTTTTATTAGCAGACAGGTTTGCCATGTTACCAAGAATATTTGCATATTCGATAGAATGTTGATAACCTGCATTTTCGGAAATTTGCATGGCTTCTTTTAAATATTTTTCAGCATTTTCGTAAATATTCATATCATAGTATAAAATGCCTAAGTTGCTTAATGCCCTGACAACGCTCAGATGTTGTTCTCCATACAGGATTTTTCGCAGTTCTATGGATTTAATGTAAAGATTTTCTGCTTTTTCGTATAAACCCTGCACGCTGTATAAATTAGCCAATGAATTTAAAGCGCTAAAGTAATATTGACTGGTTTCCCCAAATTTTTTCGCAGCAACTTCCATTGTAGCAAGTAAATATATTTCAGCTTCTTTATGTTCATTTAGCATCATATAATTTCCTCCCAGTGAGGAAACTGCTGAAATATAAAGTTGATTTTCTTTCCCTATACTGTTTAAAATCACAGGAATAACAGGAAGTATAAGGTCTATAGATTCCTGAAATCTGCTTCTATAAGAATAAACCAGCGCTAATGAAAGTTGCGCGCTTATATAATCTAAATGTTCATCTCCCAGTGTTTTAAACAATATATTTCTTGCCTGACTGCAATATTCTTCTGCCTTTTCCATATTTTGCGTCATAAAATAACAATGACCAATGTATGTAAGAATTTGACCGTAAAGATGATCATCCCGTTTTATTAAATTATCGCAAATAGTTTTGCTTTCTGTCAAAAGGTCTATTGCTTTTTCAGTGTTTCCATTCCATGTATATAAAATTCCTAATGTAGAAAGAGATCTTATGTACTCAATACTTTGTTTTCCAGCTTTTTCTTCCGTTATTTTCAAAGCTGTATTCAGCCAGTCTTCCAAATTGTCTAACCGACTATATTGAATTCGATGTATTGCCCAATATGTTAGAATTATGGCATATTCCAGACGTAAATTCTCGTCATCTTTTATTATTTTGCAGGCTTCTGAAAATAAAGAATCAGCTTTTTCGGTCATAGTTTTCATACTGTAAACATTAGCTAAACCGGTCAAAGCAGAAGCGTAATCGCCCGCTTCAATCAAATCACGATTTTCATACCTTTCGATAATTTGCTTGAATGTAGCTTCCGCTTCGGAATATTTTCCTTTCAGGTATAATTCTTCTCCTTTTTTAATTTCAATTAACTGTGCCTGCATTATAAATGCACTAAGCAATAATAACCCAATAAGTAAGATTTTTTTCATGTTGTTTATTTTTTATAATTATTTTATCAATTTCAATTTTACTGTCAATTTTTTGATAGAGAAGGGATAAATTTTTATTTGCCGATATAAATTGATTTTGATTCATCTGTTGTTTCAAAATAAGGCGTTTGCTTTTTTTTTCGACTGGTAGATATATTTTGCATTTCTTCTCTTATTTTTTCATAAAATTGAGTAACAGTGCATTCTTCTGAATTTTCTTTCATTATTTTAACCAATATATAGGTAAGCGTTCCATAATAATCTTTCTCAACCGGATCTTTGTACTCATAGTTTGTTTCGTTTGCCTGACATGCGCCAAATATGGAAATTGCCGAAAGATTTTTACCTTGCCGGTGATGTTGAATGGTTTTTACATTCTGTATTTCAGGAATTTCATATCCGTCTGGGGCGAATACATAACTTGTTCCGCGTATATAATCATCGTCGTCTCCGACCCTGCTTCCAGTACCACTGTGGCAAGCATCCAAAGCTATGATCAGATTTCCTGATTTAGTTAATTTTTTGCGAATTTTTTCCAAATATATGTTCAGCTCATCGTCGCGCAAATGATTTTCTCCTTCATACTTGTCTTTGGTAAAGCGTCTAAAAGCGTCGTAAGGGATTAATGCCTCATCCACTCCATCTTCTTCGTCGCCGTTATCATCAGCCATGCATTGTCCATGACAGGAAAAATGAATATATACGCGATCGCCCTTCTTCGACTTAGCAACTATCTTATTCAACGCCTTTATTATGGCGGCTTTTGTTGCAGATTCATTCTGCAATATACAGATATTCTCCTGTTTGTAGCCGTTTTGTTTAAGTAACGGCAATAAAATTTTCAAGTCGTTAGATGCATGAATTTCAGTCCAGCCGCTGTTTTCGGGATAGCGGTCGATGGCAACAAGCAATGCGCGATTGACCTGTGCATTGAGATTGAACAGACAGGTTGCAAAAAACGACACTATGAGAATTGAATGTTTCATTAATTTTCACGCTCCAGCTACAGTAACAGTTTTACCGTCAACGATATACTTTTTTTGATATATTTTTTTGCTCCACGAAACAGATTTACGCCTGTCGAAAATGACAAGCCAACCTTCTTTGCAGTCATATTTGTCCATATATAAAGCTGTTTGTTCCAGACCTTTATGCAGAGTTTTACTGTCATATCGAATTTTCAATTCAACAGGATATTTAAAGCCTTGATAAACAATGCACAAATCCAAGCGTCCATTGCCAACGGCAGGCTCGCGAACAACTTGTCC
>JAIRPX010000061.1 GCA_031256775.1 Dysgonamonadaceae bacterium | reverse complement strand
TCTATTGGCATCTTATTGATTAATAATTACAATTTTACCTTAGATTTATTGGAGAAAAAACTGTACTTGTCATTTCGGCTATACACTGAAAACTAAAAGTTAAATTAGTTGTCAGTTATCAGTTATCAGTTGTCAGTTATCAGTTATCAGTTATCAGTTATCAGTTATCAGTTATCAGTTATCAGTTATCAGTTATCAGTTAAAAACTGACAACTAATTTCTGGATTGCTTCGCTAACGCTCGCAATGACGATTCGCTTTCGTGCGTGTCTCGTTTGACTTTATACTCTGCACGGCATTGTTTTGAACGTCATTGCGAAGGCGAAGCCTGAAGCAATCCAGAAAAAATCTAAAAACTGATAACTAATTTCTGATAACTGACAACTTTTAGTTTTGTGCAACATCAATTACCATCTTCTTCAATAATTGCTTCCAGTATCCCAACTGTTTTGTCGGAGCGGGGCGTGAGATTAAGCCTTAGCGCTTCCGCCACTGTCGGTTCGCCTGGATGCACCATGTTGAATTTGTCTTTGTCATTTGAATACGAATCAGTTACATACAACGGGAAAGTATGCCATACGCCGTCTTTCCTGTATTCCAAATTCCACGAAACTGGAACTTTAACTCCGTCGGAATCTTCATACCAGTAAGCTGAAAAACTTTGAATATTCACCAGACGGTTGAACGTGAAAGTAACCTGCTGATTCACGCCGCGCTGAGGCCAGGAAGTCCAGCGGGGAATACTTGTATCGCTCGAACTCGACGGCAACATTCCATCAATAATAGCATTCGGACTTTCCGGTCCATACGAGCCGTCGCCCTGATATGTATGCGAAGCCTCTACTTTCTCTATAAAATCGGGAGCTATATAATAATTTTCGCGTACTGATTCTTCCGTTTCAGGCAACCATACTTTCATTTTCGACGCACCCCGATTATGCCAGGCATAGTAGGGAATCAGAGTTAGCTGTGCGGCTTCCGTAGCGTCCTTTTTAACGGAACGGGCAGGTATTGTTATTTGCGTTATGTCTTTTAAAATTCCGGAAGGGGGAATTAACAAACTACCTGAAACAGAAAGGTCGTTTACGAAATACGAAAACACATCCGATTCATTATCAATTCCTTCTGCACAATACACAAGAGGTCCCCGCACTATTGCCACCAAACCTCTGTCGGCAGCTACTTCATCCGAAGCATGTACGAAGCGCGTCGGCATCGGCAAAACAAGTTCCGCTACATCGCCTGTTTGCCATGCCCGCGAAATTGTTACAAAACCTTTTTCCAGCTCGGAACTTACCGGCTGCCCGTTAACTTTCAATTCCCAGCCAGGCGTTAAACCGTCTGCATAAGCATATAATTCTCCTGGAACAAACTGCGACTGCGCCCATGTCGGTATTCGCAGTTTAAGGGCGAACTCCTGTCCATCAAAATCGGGGTTTACCGTTATGGAAATTTGACCGTCAAAAGGATAATCCGTTTGCTGTTGCAAAGTTACCTTGCCTGTTTGCAGCGGAATATCGACGCTGGAACCGGCATAAAAGGAACAGTAAATTTCATTCCCTGCATAAGCATACATCATTCCTGCAATTTGCGGTATCAAGCGGGCAATATTTGTAGGGCAGCAAGCTGTGCCAAACCATTCAAAACGTCCGTTAACACCCTGATTAAAAGGTCTTATGCCATTATGTTCCAGCGGATTGATATAAAAAAACCTGTCACCTTCGAGATTAACTCCAGCAAGAGCGTTGTTTAGCAGAGCTACTTCGGCTACGTCCATATACTTACCGTCCTTTTCCATCAGAAAAAGACGATAGTTGAAAAACACATTACCGACAGCGGCACAGGTTTCGTCGAAGGCGTCGGCATTTGGCAAAACATACTGGGGACCAAAACCTTCGATACCATGAACAGCTCCCAGACCGCCGGTGATGTGCATCCGCGTATTGACAATATCGTTCCAGATTGCTTCCAGCGCTGGACGCAAAGTCCTGTCACCGGTATATTTGCTCACATCCGCCATTCCCGAATACAGGTATGCAGCTCTAACGGCATGTCCTGTGGCTTCCCGCTGTTCCCTTACGGGCAAATGCTGCTGGGCATATTCGGGCGACATAACGCCAGAGCCAGAAGGCTTGTATGTAACTCCGCGAATATCAATAAATTTCTTTGCCGTTTCAAGATAAATTGAATTGTGCGTCGAGTTATATAACTTTATCAAAGCCAGTTCAATTTCCTCATGTCCCGGAGCCTGATTTACCGGTTTGCCGTTGTTGTATTTCGGATCGCCTTCAAAAAACACATGATTGATATGTCGCGCACTTTTTTCTGCAATATTCAATAAATTAACTTTTCCGGTTGCCTGATAATAAGCTACGGCAGCTTCATAAAGATGTCCCATGTCGTACAGTTCATGGCTATGTACTACCCACGAATAAGGTTTATTGCCCATGCCAGCCCCGCCCCATTGTTCAGCATATTGCGAAGCTCCGGTGGTATGTGCAGGATACAAATACCCGTCATTTTCCTGCGCTCCCGCAATGATTTGGATAATATCATCCATTTGCTGTTCAAGTTTGGGGTCGCGTTCTAATTTCAGCAAACAGGCTGCGCCTTCCATCACCTTAAACAAGTCGGATATGTCAAACCGGCTTGTTGATGGCAACGGTGCGTTTTCTCCTTTCAGGAACGCGGCTGTGCGCCTTAAATCTTCCACCGCATTTTTTGTGCGTTCAAAAGCTATCGGCACTAATCGTTCCTTCTGGATTTGCATCCGCTTTATCCAAAATGCGCCGGTCAGCGCCACCTTTTCAAAAGACACCTGCGTCAGCGACGATTCGCCCGTTTTATAAACGTTAGAATATATCGGTTCACAACTTTCATCCGTTACTTTTGCACGATAAAACAGTTCGCCGTCCAAATCCATGCCGTTCAGTTCCGTTTGCGTGGCGTCCGCTATATCCGTCCAGCTAATTCCGTCGGGCGAAGACTGCCACTGGATATTGCCCCGCACCGGTTCTTTCAATTTGAATGTCTGCGCCTGCAAAGAACACGGAATTGCATATAACAGGCTGCACAGCAGACAGGTTGATAAATTCAGTAAATAAATTGTATGCTTCATAATGCTTAATTTTTATTGTTTAATACTGTCTCCGACAAATATAAATTTAAATGTTCCATCTATATCTCCGTACGATTTCCTGTTAATCATCAATATGTTGTCATGGAACATATTTTTAATTCGCTGGATTTCCGCATCATCAATTTCTCCAAATAATTCCAAACGTTTTATATTTATCTGCGCCAAACGTTCAGGAATAATTATTTTGCCTGTAAAATTAACAGTCAATTTTTTAATATTGCTAAGTGCTAAAATTTCTTCTGGAATTTCTTTCACGCGAATATTAATTCCACCCCATGAACTATCATCTGCGGCGTTTACTTTTAATTTTTGCATGAAAGCATCGTTTGATATATCCTTTTTTCTTATCATCCAGCCTATTATTGGTTTTAAAGCCATGTTTTTTTCATTTTGTTCGCAACCAATAAAACCCGCCCATAATTCTAACGGGGTTTCAGTTGTTGTCCCGTCGGGATTCGCTTCGATATGCTTCAAATCGACTTTAACTATTTCGTCCGGAAGATTATCGCACCCTTCCAACTCCTTCAAATTATTGCGTTTCCCTTTTTTATCGTAAGGGAAAAACTTAACAATCCAACCATCAACGATATTATCTGCAGCATATTTCTTCTGCGAATGACATTTGAACATCTCCTGCCAGAATTTCTTGTTTACTTTTCCTTTCGAGGCTTTTACAAATTCAGCAAGCAAAGGCTCTAATTCTTTTGTCCACCATTTTAAATCGTATTTAGCCAAACGTCTGGTTTTTTCCAATACTTTCTGCCAGTCTTCAGGCGTTCCTTCCAGCGTTATTTCAGGAATGCCGCAGCTAACCATCATAACGATAAATTCAAAATAGTTTTTCATTGCATACATCAGCGTTGCTTCCGAAGCTAATTTAGAGGCAGGAGTCGTTGTTGAAAAGTCGGCAACCATAAGATTTGCCAAATCGTTACCCACATATTCGGCAATCTGCTTCGTAAATTCGGGGAAAACCTTTTCCCATGCACTGTTCGGATCATCAAGCATAATATTATCGTTTCTTACCACAAGCGATAATTTTCCCAAATGTTGAACAAAATACGGGCGCATTTTTTCAGAATCGGCGTTCACGTGATGCGCAAATCCCTGACAAATAAGTAACCAAATCATATCGGGCGACAATACAAAAGGACGATGGTCGGCATAAGCCTGATACATCCCGTAAAAAAATGGATGATAACGCCCTTTTAAATAAAAAGCTACAAGAGTATCGGGCGCTGCGCTTTGGGCAACCTTGTTCAATAACGGTATTTCCGATTTGTTATACCCTTGATCCTTATATTCAAAAGACCACATATAATCCCATAGACTGTCGTATCCTGAAACTGCCAAACGCAATTGAGGCGGCGACAGTTCTTCTACTTTGAATGTAATGCTTTTTTGGCAGTATGCAGCCGAACAAAAGCATACGCTAATCATTAAACAAATTTTTCTCAAATCATAAAAATTATTCATAATATACTTTTTATTTTTTTATAAGTTTTGCCAGGGAATATTCCCCTTTTTTATTTATTATTTTAACGATGTAAAAACCGTTGGAGAAATTAGACATATTTAATTCCTCTGTTGTTTGATTTTCCTGTTTCCAGTTTAATAAAATTTTTCCGTTAATATCCAACAGTTCAATGCCGTTTAAATCATTGGCTACGATTGTGAGCCTGTCTTTTACGGGATTTGGAAACAAGTATATTTCATTATTTTCAATGTCATTAATAGCTGTTTCAGGCGTTGCGCTTCCTTTTACAGTAATCGAATCAACCCCCGAATCGGTATTTACCCTGATATTGCCGACATAAGATTTAGCTTCCGATGGGGCAAATGCAACCGGTATCTCTTTACTTTCGTTGGGTAAAAGTTTTCCATTGTTCCAATGGCATGAGTAAGATTCCGGCAAGTCAATGCTCGTAATCCAAACAGGAAAAACGTCGGTGTTGGAAACTGTGAAACTTTTGGTAGCTTGCATGTTTGGCAAAACATAACCGAAAGAGAGTGTATCTGTAAGTGAAAAAGAAGGACTGACAGGAATTACAGTTGTAAAATAGTCATGTACCATTGCGTATCCGCTCGAAGCCGGATTTTTTGTTTGTTTCGACTCTATTTTTATTGTATGTATGCCTGATGAAAGTCCTGTTTTATGAAACAGTAAATGAACTTTACGGTCATTACTGTAACAATCAATTTCTTCAGCAACCCTTACATTGTCGATATATACTGCAACCTTACCCAAGTCGTTGTTTTTCAGTCCGTACCACGAAATTTGCGTTCCGCTAAAACTTTGCTGTATATTGGCTGTCAGCGATGTATTATAATGACAGGTGTTGTTGTGATAAATATTTTCATTAGTTACGTAATTCCAAGTCCCGCTGTAAATGGTAGATGTCGAGGCGTCGTCGATAATTGTTGGAGCGATTGCAGGCGAATCGAAATAGTCGTGTACGATGCCTGTCCCTGATGATAATTCATTTTTTGTCCCTTTTGCCTCTACTTTGATTGTGTGTTCGCCTGAGGGAAGATTTGTTTTAGCAAATAATCGGGTCGTTTCGGGTGAATCATTGTAGCAGTCAATATTATCGGCTGCCAAATCGCCATCAATATATATCGCCGCTTTACCTAAATCACTATCTTTCAAGCCATACCAAAATATTTGCGTACCGTTGAACGTATGCTCAACGGTACTGTATTCTGCATGGGAACTGTGGAAAGTATAATTATAGAATTTGTTGCTGTTGTCAAAAGCAGTCCAATTTCCGCCGTAGGTCGTTTGGGGAGATATATCATCGGCGGCGGTGGACGTACTTGGCGGCGCAACAAAACCGAAATAATCGTGTACCAGAGCAATCCCTTTTGAAGCAGGATTTTTTGTTCCTTTCACTACTACTTTAATTGTATGAACGCCGTCGGCAAGGTCTGTTTTTGTAAATAACTGCTGCACAACGCGGTTTGTACTGTAACAATCAATATTGTCTTCCGCCTGTTCGCCGTCAATATATACGGTCGCCATGCCTAAATCATCGTTTTTAAGTCCGTACCATGAAATTTGCCTGCCTTTGAATGTATATTCTATTGAGCTGTTAGCGGTAACGCCTATATGACAATCGGAATTGTAGTACCCGCCCTCGTTGGTCGCATGAATCCAGTTGCCGGTGTAGCGGTTGCCAGTTGCCGCATTATCAACATACTTGTTGTTAGCTATCCCCGACCATATTCTGTCGATGTCGTTCAGCGTTGCCGAAACTAATTTTATTTCGCCGTTGGCAGTCATTGAAATCAAATATTCGGAAGGCTCAAAACGGAAGTTTTCAACATACGAATACGCTCCGTCGTTTCCAAAAACCTCCAAGCCGCCCCAATCAACCAAAAACCTTAATTTCAACATGTTATTTACCGCTTTCAGTTTTATTCCAAACAAGGTTTCGTCTTCTATATTATAACTGATTAACTTGTCGGCAAATTGAAAAGTCAGGACGGTAGCTTTAGCTTCCGACATATCCAATACCACTTCCATATCGAAACATTTTGAGAACTTGCCTGCAAACAGGTTTTGTCCGGAACGCAATATCAAATTGTTCCAACGTTGAGTGGATTGACACAGAGCGCTTATTTCTCCAACGGGATTTCGGGTTACTCTGATTCCTTCGGGAAAAGTCTTTAATTTCAGCTCGCAAGGAAAAGTGGAATTATGCGTCCACGGCGCAGTAGTTCCGGGTCCCAGCCCTAACATCCAAGCCATTTGCACGACTTTCCCATCCGGAAAAGTTTGTTGGAAAAAAGTTTGCGAAGCATAAAAACTTCCTCCGAAACCTTCGTTATAAACCATCCTGTGCGGACCTCCGGGAAGCGGCGTAAACACAGCGCCATCGAAGTCGCCTACATAATAATTGCCATCGCCTCTCAGCAAAACGTATTTTTTGACGCTACTTTCATCGACGGCAAGTTCAAAAAAATCAGGACACTCATATCCCCACCCGCTGCCAAAAGTAGAGGTTTTAGTCCATGTTTTCAAATCCGGCGAGTTATAAAAGGCAAATCCATTTTCGTATATTACGCACACCCATTTTTGAGCGGGTTCATACCAGAAAACTTTGGGGTCGCGTGTTTCTGACGTTGGTCCTGCAACATTTACCGGATTCCCTGAATAAGCCGACCATGTAAACCCTTTATCCAGACTGTAAGCAAGGCAGGTTCCTTTTGAGGTTGCCGTATAAATCGAAACCAAAGGCGGATTTTCGGCTGTACCGAAGCCCGATGTGTTATTGAAATCAATTACGGTAGAACCCGACCAACATTCGCCGGGGACATTCACTCCGGGATCGAGAATAGTAGGGAGTTGTGTCCAATGAACCATATCGGGGCTTGTAGCATGTCCCCAATATCGCGGAATCCCGTCATGTCCTCCATTTAAACTGTACGGATCTGCCTGATAGGTCAGGTGATAAACTCCGTCTAAATACCATAATCCGTTTATGTCGTTCATCCACCCCGATTGTTGGGAAAAATGAAACTGTCCCCGAAATGGTTCATCGTAATTGGTCGGAACAAACTGGGATTGAGCGCAAACAGTCGTCGGCGTACCAACCAATCCCAAAAAGATTATCAAAATAATCCAATGCGTTCTTAAAAATATTTGTTTCATATTTACTGTATTTTATGCGGTTTAACTTTGTGCATCGTATTTGCGAGCGTTAGCGAAGCAATCCAAAAATTAGTTTTTATTTTTTTACCGGATTACTTCAGGCTTCGCCTTCGCAAAGACGTTGCACAAAACCATACCGGCAGAGTATAACATTATTCTTTTATAAATTTCCACACGCTTTTTTCTCTCAATTTATTTTCCAATTTAAGGATATATAACCCTTTATCAAAAGCAGTTGTATCAATTACGCACGATGAGCCGGACAATTCTTTCCGGTATATTTCTTCTCCATTCTCCCTGTATATTGCCAAGTTGGAAAAGGCGGAGATATTACGGATTGTCAGCGCCTGCGAAACAGGATTTGGAAATATTTCCACATCTTTTTCCGACGCCTGCAAATTGACAATTCCAACAGAGTTGTCTGCATTGGTCGCTACGCTGAAATTATCAAAACGGGCATGAGTATCACAGGAACGCAAACCAACTTTCCCGCTGATAAAAGGATTGGTATCCGTATAATCAATCTTCGGGTTTACCATATCCGTTACATAGACTTTGATATTTGCACCAGAAACAACTATTTTGATATGGTATGTTGTATTCGTCGAATAAGTTCCGGGAACGGAACTTAACGATTGCCAACCATAATTGTGTTTTCCAAGACCGACCGATGTATTGCTCAAGCCTACAAAATAGCCTTGAAGGAAATCTGTTCCCAAAGCTGGATTGTTATTTTCTCCGCCCGCCGCCGGATTGTTTACCCTGAAAATTACACCTGCATTCATCCCGCTGATATACTTTACATCTGCTTCAATGGTATAATCCGTCCATCCAACGCTGCCCAATGTTTTCTTGCCGAAACCGTTTATGTCTGCCTGTCCTGATACAATTGTCCAGTTTCCATCTGTATAATTCCAATCGGAACTGAAACCGTTTTCAAAATTATCTGTTTTGACAACCGTTTCATTATCGGCATGTACAAATTGCATTTCATAAAAATTGAAATTGCCGGTAACTGTTTCTATTTTCAAGGTTTGATAACCGGCTGTCAGGTTCAGTCCTTTTATGGTAAATGTACGCCATACGTCCATGCCGCCTGTTGCAGGCAGGGCTACCATTTCGGTTAAACAGTTTTCTCCCTGCCAAATTTTTATTTGCGAAAGGGCGCTTGCAGCATATCTGACGCCAACATTATACACGCCGTCGGCTTCTACATTGACATTGTATTTACGCCATTCACCTGCCTGATTGCCGACGATATGATAACCGCCTTCGGGATTCGCGCTTGTGTCTATGCTGCCTTCGCCGCCTGTAACATAATGTACGGCGGAAATATTGCCCGGAAGGGGTTTATAGGTATCAAAAATGCCCGACCCTTTTACGTGTCGGCTAATGGCTATGTAAGAAAAATCGCCCTTGCAGTCGCGGGTAATATAACCTGCCTTTCCGCCGCCCAAATTACTTGGAAGAGAGGCTTTTTTCATTCCATCAACAAAAAATTTGAAGTTTGTTTCGCTTTTTTCAATGCGGATACTGTGCCAAACGGCATAGTTAAAATCTGTCGGCAGGCTGAAATATTGCGGAATTCCCCAAACATTGTTAATTAGAAAGTTAATTTCCAAGTGGTTTTCATGACTGTTGAACAGCGCTACCCCATAATTTTGTTCGTCGCTATAACTGAAAACAGCGCCCAATGTGGCTTCGTCATTTTTTCGGGCTGTTTCGCGAATGGTAAATTCTGCCGTGTAATCGTTTGCCGTTTCGGACGTAAAAATAGCTTTATATCCGTTTTCCGAAACTTCGTCCCATGTATCCTGAAACAGCTGCTCCCTGTTGCTTATCCCCCAGTTGCCGCCGGAAGGCATAATCCATTTTTCCCCGATTTCATTTCGGTCAAAATAGTCTGTAACAGCTAATTGAGGAGCCTGTTGCGCCCAATTGGTTGGTCCGAGTATCGACATTTTATCTCCGTTCCATGCTATTCGGTCAAAATTATATTTTCTGTATGGCTGTCCGCCTCCTGTTTTATCAAGATTGTGGTACGTAAAATAATAAGTATCAAGGTCGGGACCAATAAAAGCAGTTCCATGCCCTACGCCCGAAAAAGCGCCTTCGCTCTTTATAAGAACCGGATTCTGCGCGGCTTGCGGCGTATATTTACCGATAGGATTTGTGGTATTTGTAGCATAATCAATACGATAGCCTTGCGATAAAACGTGATTACCAGTATATAACAAATAATACAAATCATTTCTTTTGAAGACACAAGGACCTTCCGTCCATTGACCGTTCATTTGTGCGCCCAAGTTAACGTCTGTTCCAATAGAAGTGGGAGTAGGCATCGGACAACCAAAGATACCGGCGCCATCGGCATGATAAAAATACATTTTTCCGTCATCGTCAATGAAAACCGATCCGTCAATAACTTTGCCTAAATTACCGGTTGCTACGGTAAATGGACCTGTTGGAGAAGTCGAAGTCAATACATAATGTCCGTTCCCCCAAGGAGAAGTGTACATATAAAACGTTCCGTTCCAATAGATCACTTCGGGAGCGTAAGCCACCACAATAGTGGGGTCGGTAGAGCAGATAACAGCGTCAGACCAGTTGATTAAATTTTTTGAAGTCCAGCATCTTAACGCCTGTTCCGTATCGTTGCTTGCGTACAGATAATAAACGCCTTTATACTTCAATATATACGGATCGCCAATTCCATGCGGCACAAGTTCTCCCGAAAGCGTAAGCGGATTAGTCCACGTTTCTGCAAAAACGCTTGAAAGGAAAGCCTTATAAGCAGCCGTCAATGCCGCTAATTGCACGTTTATTTCAGCCTGTGTTGCATCGGTTTGGCGTTGTGCCATAAAGTCTTTGGCAGTGTCAATCGCACTTTGAAACGACTCAATAGCTTCGACAGGATATGTTCCGGCAGTTGTACCCGGAACCGCCATCGCAATCAAGGCTTCGGCTGCCGCAATCTTATCTGTTAAATAAGAAAAAATTGGCGCTATTAAATAATAATCAAAATAAAACCCTGATTCGTATGCTTCTGCTTCGGTAAAAGCATTTCCTGCATTATTGCCTGATACTTGCAAATTAGACCAAACGCAAAACGGGTCGCCCCAAACGCTGCATGTCTGGTTAAATGCTATTGTATCGCCCTCCCGCATATTAACATAGAAATCAGACATTTGTATTCTGTTGCTTGCCGTGTAATTTTTGCCGAAATTCATATCCTCAACCGACGAGCCGTCTTTCGCTTTAAATTGGAAAAGCGTAGTTCCCTGCGTGTTTCCGGGATTTGCACTCCGAAAATCAAATGTCGTATTTACCTTGTATATAGCCGTTTCGGGTGCAATAAACAAAATGACGGGAGAAAAAGCGGCGTTGGGAAACCATGATTCTCCATACATGGTTATCGGAACCCTACCTTCCCACTGCGTGTTATTCCAAGTGGCATTAGCGCTTGTGTAAATTGTGAATCTTTGAGTAGCAAGCTCATAATCGCCGAATTTCCATGGAGAATAGGAAACTTCATAGCGATAAATAGCTCTTTGCGCAGCCTCTATGCTGCTATACACGCCCAAAGCAACCAGCGCCGAAGCATCGGAATCCGCATTATTACGGTCGTGCAGTTTGTAATTATTTGCTGCCCAAATGGAATTGATATTGAGCAGAATAAGTAAAAAAATTAAATGATTAGTTTTCATTATAAATATATATTAAAACGTTTCGTTTCATCTCTTTTTATGTTTTATATTTATTTTATTCAAGAATAAGTTTTTTTATTTCCTCTTCAAACGAACCGCGTAAATTGTCGTTCAATATGTCGCCTTTCCTGTCCACTAATACATGTCGCGGAATTCCATTGAAACGGAATAGCTGGCGCAGGTAGCGGTATTGGTCGGCATTGAGCCGGTAGGTATGCGTCAATTCCTGTTCTGCCACGAATTGGTCGTAGCGCGTTTTGGGCGATTCGTCTTCTGAGGTAATAAAGACAAATGCAACGTCGGGACTGTCTTTGTATTTTTCCCGAAGATTTTGGGTGTATTTAATGATGGAAATACATGGACCGCAAGATGTTGACCAAAAATCTACCAGAACGATTTTTCCTTTGAACGGCGCAATCAGTTCCTTAAAAATACCGGCTTCGTAGGTGTCGGGCAGTTTGTATGCCGCTTTCTGTTCTTCCGGAAAATTCTTTTGGAAAAGGCGGTCGCCTTCTTTTTTCAAAAACGATTCGGGAATATCGGCGGTCAGGGCGGTTAATATTTCCCATGCTCCTTCTTTATCGTCATTTAGCAGGTCGCCAAAAATATGATCCAAGCTTCGGATTTTGGTTAGGTCATACAAAATTCCGGGTTTGAGTTTTAATACGTTGGTATAAACGGAGTCTTTGGCTTGCCAATTTCGCAGCAGTATTTCCGTTCGTGGATACGATTCGGCGACAACAATTTCTGCGTACTTATTTTTATAGTCTTTATAATTATTTTCGCCATGCCGGGCGACAAACCGGTCTAAATTATTGTTGTATTCTTTTTCCCATTTTTCTGTTTCTTCCTGCGTTAAAGTCTGTTTACCAATTTTAACCAACGAGTCAAACTTTTGGATATATGCTTCGTCTTCCTTCGTTTTCCGAATATTCAATTCATCAAACAGGTATTGATGGTATGGTATTGCGAAAGTTGTGGTTGTAGTTTTAGCATATATATACTTCACATTAAGCGGCTGACAATATTCCAAACGATTAATAAACCCGCTAAAATTTTTTGCCGATAGCAGTTCCTTATTATTCATCGGAATATCCTGCAAAAAGTTATAAAATTCAAGCGGCGTCTTATTTGAATCTTTCCTCGAGTAATTCATTTCATATTCAAATAAATACATTGCATACGTCATTTGATAATTATTCCGCAATAAATTTTTTGTCGGGTCGGAGAGTTTTTCCGTTTCCAGCAGGCGTTGGTATGCGCGAGTATAATCCGATATTAATTCATCGTAAAACGCTTTAAATTCGTCGGTTTTTTTATTGCCCATTTCATCATAAATTTTTCTGAAAGGAAATTCCGGCAGTTGCGCATAAAAGGCGGATAATTCATTATTTATGTTGGCTGCAACTCCTTTATATTTAACGTTTTTGAATGTATACATAGTATTCCGTAAGCGGTCTGCCATTCGGAAATCTTCCCAATCCAGCAGCATGGCTAATGTTTGCCCCGGACAGATATAAAAATCAACAACGTTTCTATTAAATATAATACCTGAATATACGGGATAATTCAATGGAATATCGCACTCAAAACGTCCGTCTTCATGGATTTTAACGGCAATCGGAAAGTCTTCCCTTGTGATTTCGTTACCGGTATAAATCATTCCCGTAGAAAATCCGGCGCGGGGGTCGTAACCTTTTATGTAGCCAATCAAACGGGCGGTATCGGGCATAAAAAACTCGTCGGCTTCAAAATCCGGCATTGTTTGCCGTTTGGCTTTCGACAATTCGCCGTCTAACCATTGCAAAACTTTTGCGGGCGGTTCTTTTGCAAGGGGCTTGGCTTTCGCGTCTAAGGAAATTCCGAAAATGGTAAGATTATCATCTTCATCCGTATCGCAAAAATTGATTTTAGTTACCGATTTATCCAAAGGCGGGAAAATCAGCACGAAAGTAGAATCGCCCGAATCGGGCATATAGATTTCCTTGTCAAATTCGCCGTTAATAATTCCGGTTGCCTGATAGCGTTTGCCGGTGGCGCAATCTTCAATATATGCCGTTTTCGGGAATCTCACCCACCAATGGGGAATAAATATCTCGCGAATGTGCAGGCGGGTTTCTTTTTCCCCCGTCTCAATCTTTACGATATGCGTAATTCCGGAACTTGTAAATTCATATACCGGATTTACAATCACTTTGCCTTTGGCAAAAGATGCGCCAAAAGACGTCAGCGCGATAATACAGATTAAACTTAGGTGTTTCATATTAATTTTATTTACTTATTAATCATTTCTTATTCTTATCAAAAGATATTTTACATTTGCGCAATGTTATTCAAAAAAAAGCTGTACCTTTGCAGCCGAGTTCATTTCTCATTTGAGAAAAGGAAATCGGGAAACGCAAGACCATGAAGTTTTGCGTTTGCTGTTTTAAAGCGTGTCAAATATCTTCTTTCATAATATCTTCATTATTTTGCTCCTTTATTTTATGAAGTCTCATGGCGTAAACAAACATGTTATGGGCGGTAGCGGGGACATATCGCGATTTCTTCAAAAATACTTTGATTGTTACCTACATATTAACTGCTGTAATTTTTCACGTAATAATTTTTCGTTTTTGAGTTCGCACTCCCAAAGCCGGATAACTGCCCAACCCTTATTTTGCAATGTTTGCGTTACTTCTTTGTCACGATTAATATTTCGTTCCCGTTTTTTACTCCAATAGTCGGCATTATCTTTTGGGCGGGTGTTTCTACAATCATGTCCGTGCCAAAAACAACCATCGACAAAAATAACTGTTTTCAGTTTTGGAAAAGTAAAATCGGGCTTGCCAAAGAGTTTGAAATTCCTGCGCCAGCCTATAATAAGATTTGCTTTGAAAAAAACG
>JAIRPX010000031.1 GCA_031256775.1 Dysgonamonadaceae bacterium | reverse complement strand
TCTGCAAACACATCTGACGGCGAATACAAACTTTGCAGTTCATCCGACAAAACAGAAGATTCAAAATCGGAAGATACAATAATATCTACTGTAACTTCTTTCTGCTCGACAGTTTTTTTGCAACTACACAAACCGCATACTATCGCAAAACAGGCAATGTAAATACTAACTTTTTGTTGATTTTTCATTTTCTTTTTTATTTAAATCAATTAAATTTATTACAGTATCAACCGATACTCCTCCTGCATTTTTTGCGTTCTCGCCCAACATGTGTAATTGCGCCTTTAAACATTCAACTGCAAGGTATTTTTTGAGGTTGTCACTTCCTTGAAGCAAATCTTGCAAATCTTTATCTTCCAACAATCCCCAGGTAAATAATTTCCAATCGTTACCTTGTTTCAATACTGCATTTACTATCCGTTTCCCTTCGGAAGTTCCTTTTTCAATAATAATGGGTTTGATGTCGTCAGGAGTGCCGGACAATGGATGTTCACGATATTCTTTTGTGTTATTTTCTACATTATCTCTTTCATCGCCCTTCGCTATTAATGCAAGCTTATACTTTTCCTTTTCTTTTTCTAATTTTCTTTTTCTGCGCCATTCTGCTAACCAAAAGCCTGTTTTGAACGTATGAACATAAGCGATAAATCCGTAAATTAAAAATGCCAGTATTCCAAATACATAACTTTCCGGATTCAAAACAAAAATCGCTCCTGCCTTTGCCACAGCAAGTACCCACAAGATAATAATAAAAAGATACTTCGGAAACCAGTTTTTGGCTTTCTTAACCTCTGTTTTATAGCCGGCTCTCATGTCGCCTGAAGCAGTTGTCATTCTGTTTAGATTTTCGCAAATAAGGCTTTCCTTCCAGTGTATTCCTATCGCGAGAAATACATCAATAACGACGAATGCAGCAACTGTTGCCGCAATAAGTACTCCAAAGTCTGCTAATGCAGAAATCAGTAGAAACCCTATTATTTCCAATGCCATCGCAATGCTAAATAGCGTTTTGTCCTGCGAATACTCAACGGTTTCAAAAAGTCCCGGCAGTCGGAACAGGTCATCACTTGCTACTACCTGCTTTCCTGCTTTACGTGTCGAAAGCCATTTCTTTTTCGTCTCTTTGCTCATTTCAAAGCAGAGCACATCTTTTTCTTTGCTATTTTCAGCCATTTTTTTATCCCTAATACGTGTCGGGCGCAACTTTTTAAATTTGATTTTTATTGTTAATTTATTATTTAATACAAGTTTCCCATTTATCAGAGAACGATTTCAAGCAAGATATAATTCAGGATAATGATCGGAAGTAACGGCGTATGAATTGTTTTTCGCTTCTTGCGGCGATTCCAAGACAACTGTTTCTATTGACTTACCCTTTATTTTTGCTATTTCCGTTATGTAGCAATATCATCATTATTAGTTCCATTCATCACAACACTTTTCTGACGCTCCCCGTTTTTGAAATGGTCTCTCGCTCCATTGCGCTGCAAACATTTGCACCCGCTGTCGTTTTTGTAATTTTACTGTACATAAACTGTGTAATTTATTGTTATTTCTCTTTTTTTAGTCTGTAATATAAGCGCTGTTTTTTCAATTGACCCGTAACGACGCCATTAAATCACCGGATGTCATTTTAAACGCTCGTTTAAATGTGACAATTAAAGCAAGTTTATGCAGACATTCTCAGTTGTTTCATTTTATGTCTATATAATGTTAAAAACAATAAATTATAGCGTTTTGAATTTATTTTGGCGTACTAAAATTATTTTTTTATCACAATTGTTTGTTTTTTGAAAAACACATTATATCTTTGTGCTTTGTTTTAAAATTGTCACATTTAAACGAGCGTTTTTTGTGTACAAAAAAGTTTTGGTATACGAATAAACGACATTCAAGGTTTTAAAATTCCATACTCTACGCGCTATAGTTTTGTAAAATGTCATCGCGAGCGCTAACAAAGCAATTTATAAATAAATAAATAAATATTGAAGAATGAAAACCTCGTAGAGGTTTCACAAAAGCAAAGGGTGAATGTACGTAGGATAACAAGGTTTAGAATAATCCTGCTTATATAAAAACTTACGTGACCTTAATAATTTTTGTAACATAACTCAATATTTTGAATCACAAAGTTAAGATTTTTTTTCAGATAAACACAGGGTTTTACGGGTGAGCCACATTATCCTGTTTTCTATTGATATACAAGCTCTAACTGACTATTTACTGTTTATAAGGGAGATAGAAGAAAGTGCGAAAAATTAGAATATTATTGTGAGAACGGCAAAGCAACGTCTTTACGGTAAGCCGTAGCTGTAAATAATGCAATTAACTCTTTGCTGTCATTTGTAACAGCTACCTCAAAAGTTGCTAATTTTTTATGAATATGCAAGGCTTTAGCTTCCGCAAAGAGCGTTCCTGTACTAACACTCTTGAAATAGCGGATACTTGTTTCAATTGACATTGCCAAATTGCCGTAAGCATTAACGGCTGCAGCAAAAGCCAGATCAGCTAAGGTGAAAACAGCGCCACCCTGTACCACATTTCCGGCATTGAGATGCATTTCATGGATTTCCATTTTTGCTTTTGCATAACCAGGTTCAACTTCCAGCAATTCGACGCCTGAAAAAGCAGCAAAGCGGTCGTCTTTTAAAAAATCTTTAATTGTCATTTATTCAATTTCCATTCAAAACCATCTTTGGTATCTTTGATTTCAAAACCAAACGCAGTCAGTTCGTTCCGTATTCTATCAGATGTAGCCCAGTCTTTATTTTGCTTAGCTTGCATCCTTATTTCCAGCAACATATCGACAGCTTTGGAGAATGCTTCATAAGATGCGTTTCCGTCTTTAAGCTCGTTTTTGATTCCTAACAGTTCAAAAAAGAACACATTGAAAAAATGTTTCAAATCATCAATATTTTCTGATGTAAGCAAAATTTGTCCTGCCAAAGCCGAATTGATAATCCGCGTTGCTTCAAAGAGATGCGAAATAACTATCGGCGTATTCAAATCGTCGTTCATGGCTTCGAAACACTTTTGTTCCAGGTCTTTAATATTAACGGTTGCTTCAAGTGTTTTTGCTTCCAAACGTTCAATGTTTTTGTAAGCATCCATCAGTCGCGCAAGCCCTTTCTCCGAAGCCTGCAAAGCCTCGTTGCTGAAATCGACCGTACTCCGGTAATGCGCCTGAAGAATAAAAAAGCGAACTGTCATTGGGGAATAGGCTTGCGTCAATAGATTGTGATTGCCGGTAAAAAACTCTTCTAAATTGATGAAATTACCAAGTGATTTACCCATTTTTTGTCCGTTTACGGTGATCATATTGTTGTGCATCCAATACTTAACTGCATGTTTATCGGTTGAGGCTACACTTTGAGCAATTTCACATTCGTGATGCGGGAAAACCAAATCCATTCCTCCGCCATGAATATCAAATTCTTCACCTAAGTATTTCTTACTCATTGCAGTACATTCCAAATGCCAACCCGGAAAACCATCACTCCATGGAGAAGACCAGCGCATTATGTGTTCCGGCGCCGCTTTTTTCCATAAAGCAAAATCTATGGGATTGCGTTTTTCCTCCTGACCGTCCAATTCACGGGTATTATTTAGCATATCTTCTATATTCCGACCAGACAGTATGCCATAATTGTATTTTTCGTCGTACTTTTCCACGTCGAAATATACCGAGCCTTTACTTTCATAAGCATATCCTTTATCTAAAATATC
Organism: Dysgonamonadaceae bacterium; assembly: GCA_031256775.1. Classification (GTDB taxonomy): domain Bacteria; phylum Bacteroidota; class Bacteroidia; order Bacteroidales; family Azobacteroidaceae; genus Azobacteroides. The sequence continues at coordinate 20,143 of JAIRPX010000031.1, read as the reverse complement.
TTTTACCAGCTGAATTTGCTCAATGATGTGACCGCTGGCATGAGGTTCAATGCTGGGTGGAAGCACATTTAAAGCCTCCATTGCTTTGTGATAGCGATTCAGGTAATATTGTACCACTTCCATCGGCTCAAGGTCTTCCAGACGTGCTTTTTTTGCGATTTTGTCTTCACCCGAATCGGCGTCGTTAACTAAATGCCCAACGTCTGTTATGTTTCTCACATAGCGCACTTTATACCCCAAATGCGTAAGATAGCGGAAAAGAATATCGAATGTGATTGCCGGACGTGCGTGTCCCAGATGCGGATCGCCATAAACAGTAGGACCGCAAACATACATTCCCACGCGCGGATCATGCAATGGTTTTAACAACTCTTTCTTCTTACTCAGCGTATTATAAATATACAATTGCGCCATAATTTTTATATTTTTAAATAACTAAATATTAACAGTCAAAATATATTATTTTAATCTACCGTCAATATCATATTTTTTTCTTCTGCCATACGTCGCATATTCAGAATAGCATAGCGCATCCTGCCTAATGCCGTATTGATACTGACGCCAGTTATGTCTGCTATTTCTTTGAAACTCATATCCTGATAATAACGTAAAACCAGGACTTCTCTTTGAGTTTCAGGAAGATAATTAATCAATTTTTTAACGTCGTCCAATATTTGCGTTTTCACAATTGCATCTTCAACAGTGCCGTCCGACAACTTGGCATTGTTGAATAAATCAATTTCACATTCATCATTAGAAATTACCTGTTCATTTCTTTCCTGACGATAATTATCAATGATGAGATTGTGTGCAATTCTGTTAATCCATGCGCGAAATTTGCCATTTTCAGTATAACGTCCCTGTTTAATAGTCATAATTGCCTTCACAAACGTTTCCTGGAAAATATCTTCAGCCATTTCCTTATTGCGAACAATAAAATAGATATATGAATATACACTATTTTTATGACGGTTTAATAAAACGTCAAACGCAAGATTATTGCCCTGTGCATAAGCAACCACCAACTCTTCGTCGGTCATCTGTTTCAATTGAATCATTACTCTTTACTAATTAATTTAATAGTAATGGTTATAGCTATAGGCAAAAATATTTTAAATTATACAAACAATCAATGTTAGGAACTGCAAAGTAAATAATAAAACAACGATATTGTAAACATTTCTGGATTATTATTTACTTTGCAGCCAAACTTAATCAAAATTTATATCCAAAAGTTATTAAACCTTTGTATGTGTTATTTTTAGACGAAGCGGGAATAGGTTTATAAGAAGTATATTCTCCTCCTTCCGGTCTGTTTGTTTCCATTTGCGGGAAAAAATAAACATCATCGGTTTGCGTCCTGCTAACAAAGGCTGCGTCTATATAAAAATTAGGCGTAAAACGGTAGCCAATGCCAGCTGTCCAATATTTAGCGTCTCCTTTAATGACATAATGAGGAACAGTTCCTATAGAAGCTACTTCTATCTCATTGTTTTTGAACGATTTTTCATACGGATGCTGTATTAAGGCGCAACCCAACCGTCCTGAAAACCGAGATGTGAACCGATATTCCAGACCGCCTCTTATAGTTGAAGTAAACCTGAAATGTTTATCAATAGCTTCATTTTGATTATTATATACACTCCCTGTTTCATTCTCATCATCAAGATACATGCTTCTATAGTCTTTAATTTCATAATCAAGACTTATAATTGCTTTTTTTCCTAAAATGCCGGCAATACTGAAAACGCAACTGTAAGGCGATTGAAAACGATAATTCGCAAAAGCGTTGTCAGGAGTATGAACTTGTCCTATGGGTTCCTTGATAATATTACCATTCTTATCTTTATATTCCCTTTCCAATCCATCCGGAGTCAGCCAGCCTTGATATGAATCTTTAAGTTCCCACCATACTGGAGAATGATAGGCAAATCCTAAGCGCAGAAAATCTATCGGACGCCATATAGCGCCTATATTAATCTGATAGCCTGAACCGGTTGTTTGAAGATAGTTTTCAAGAACAAATCCATTTCCTCCCAAAAATTGCTCTTCATAGCGTGAATCCATTCTGTAGTCAATAGATTTGAAAGACATTGTTGCGCCTAAATACAAAGTATTTGAAAGATTCGCGCCCAGAGTAAAATCATAACTGTCCATATATCCCTTTTCCGATACATTTAAGTGAGAATCAACCGTTTCTCCGGGTTCTACAATAGTTGAATATTCGTCTCTCGTATTTTTAACGAAATTAATCAAGCCTCCGTCAGCGCCCAACACGCTCAACCATGAAATGTTAGGATCGTTGTAAACATCGTCGCCTCTTGATGGCGAGAAACTTTCATGCCTTACACCGTCAGTAATACCCTTAATATAGTCAATCAAAGATGTTTCCATTCCCCGCCCATTTGCCTTATAATTTCGGTTAAAACTATTCGTTTTATTATAGGAAAATCCGAAATTAAGACTTTGCAGTACTTCGTCTCCCATCGGATAATAGCCAACGTATGAAATATTGTCAAAAGTTAAATTCATATTGTCGGATTTGCTGATGGGCGATTTTTGCCATTGCGTTTGAATACCTGTTGAAGCTAAACCTAAACTGCCGTTTATTTCGGAAGTCCTGTAAATTCCAATACCTGCCGGATTAATGGCAACGCCCGTAATGTCGCCGCCCAAAGCTCCAAATGCGCCGCCCATTGCCTGACCGCGAGCCGTACCTGACAAATCGTTTTCTGAAAGTCTGAAAGCATCAATTTCTCCCTGTCCAAAAGAACATATCCAGCAAAAAACGCCTGTAATTAATAATAAATTCTTTTTCATAATAATCTCGTTTTGTTTATAATTTATCTTCTACCTCCACTACGCGAAGAACCGCCACTGCTACTGCCGCCAGATGAACGGGAGCTGCCGGAAGAATAACTTCCACTACTGCTGCTTGACGATCTACTGCTACTGGAATAACTTCCACTGCTTGAAGAAGATGATGATGAACGTGAACTGCTACCGTAACTGCCGGAAGAGCTTGAACTGCTCGAACTTCCACGCGATACGGCTGAAGGATATGAAGCGCTGCTTCTTGACGAGCTGTTTGAGTCATAAGAACGGGAACTGGTTCTATATGAATCATTATTTGAACTTGTGCGGGTTCTTGTATTGCTCTCGTAATTTCCGCTACGCGAACTTTCATTAGTTCTTACAGAGCTTCCGCTATTTCTTGAACTGACAGGATAGTCTCCACTACGTGAACTTTCTGAGTTCCTTATACTTTCTGAGCTACGTCTTGAACTTACGCCATAATCTCCGCTACGCGAACTTGAACTTCTTACGCTTTCGCTTCTGCTACGGGAAGAACTTCTGCTACTTGCGCCGGAAGTGTAATATCCATTGCCGGACGATCTGGAAGAATAGTGAGCGTTCCGTCCGTTAGAATAATTGTTAGACGAATAATATCCGCCGCCGCCCCAATAATAATCATGGTGATGATGGTGATGCCAAGCGTGTCCATACCAGCCGCCCCAATAACCATGACCGTAATACCCGCCATAATACCAGGGTGAATACCATGGATCATACCAGCCATACCAACTGCTATACCATGGATCGTACCAGCCGCCATACCAGCTACTGCGCCAGCCGCCATAATACCAGGGTGAATAGCCCCATGTATATCCTGTATTAACATTGATGGATATACTGTTAGAAGACGGTTCTTCAAAATCCAGTTCGTAGTTTTCGCCGTCGTAATAGACATTTACGTTGTCAGTTCCTGAAACGATAATTTTCGAGGGATTGTGAAAACGTATAATACGCTGAGTTAATTCGCCATCTTCATATTCGCCGCCAACATCGCCTGAATTTTGATTAGCACTGTCATACACAACATAGCGTCTATTATATTCATCTACATTTCTATCGTCTGCAACTATCGCATCAACTACAACCGATTTTGATTTTTCTTTTGCAGTTTCTTTATAAACTGCAGTTTTTTTGTTTTGGGATGAGAAATAAATGTCGTCATCAAAAGCGTCATTCTGAGCAGATACAAAAAAAGAACTGCTCATAATCATTACTGAAATTGCCAAGCATTTTAAAGTATTCATAGTGATAATCTCCTTTATATTATTAATACTACAATTATTTATTCGCATATACGTTAGATTAATTAGAATATAAATAGTTTAAATATATTTTCTGATCATAGTCACAAAGATAGATAGAATATATCCATAAAACCAAATTTTTCACAAACTTTAACAGACAATTCTGCTTCACTCGTTCATTTTCACATAATATCGTGGCTTGTAATCTTGCATTAATTCAGGGTGAAATATCCAAACCATATCTTTAAGGATACGATCGGGATGAACAGGCAATTCTTCGTAATAAGGCGTTGTTCCTGTGTTACACAAATAAATATTTTTTTGTTTATATGCGTCAAAAAAGCCATAATTTGGATATTCTTTTATTAAATTGTTGTATGTCAGGGCATCTGGATTATTGTGTTTTATTAGCCAGCAATTTGCTTTTTCAGCTTTTTCGAGTACAGCCTCAAAAGACAAAGCGAGCGAGCCTGAACTTTTATTATCTTTCCAGAGATAATCAGCTCCTGCGTCGCAAAGAAATTGCGCTATATAGCTGTTGCCTCCCGGAACATACCATACGCCATTATATATTGTCTCGGTCATTACCGTTGGACGTTCAATAACCGCATTTGCAATAGCTTGATATTTTTCATAAACCTCGACTGTATTTCTGAACAGAGAATCGGCAAATACATCTTTTTCAAAAAATAAAGCAAGGAAACGTATCCATTCAGCCCGTCCCAGCGGAGAAGATTCCATGTAATCTACACATTCGATGAAAGGGACGCCTAATTTGGCTACCTGCCCATATCCTAATCCTTCTATTGGAGCTGTGAATAACGCTTCAGGCTCTATAAGCATGATCTTCTCAATATTGGGATTAGCCGACTGTCCCAAATTAGCAATAAGTCCCGACTTAATATTTTCCTGAATATATGGAATATTAATATATTGTGGCTCGCAAACCCCTATAACTGTTTCTAATGCACCAAATTCAGCCAGAAAACTGCACTGCACCGAGCCATAACAAACCGTCCGTTCAAGAGGAGTACGAATCAAAATGCCTTCCGGCAAAGATTCCGGTAAGGCAGAAGCTTTAGGCACAAGAACATAGCGTTGCAATACGAGCTTGGAATCCCATGGATTGCGAACTGTGGCAAGTGTATAGTCGGCATGGCGTTCAATACGGAATCCTTCGGCGTAATATACGCTGTCGCTAATGTTTACTTGCTCTGCGATTTGCAGATTTTCAATCCTCTCCTTTTTTTGACATGAAAAAAAGGAGAGGAAAAAAAATAAAATTACAGGAATGTAAATTTTCATGTTTTAATACGCATAAAATGCAAATTGGCAGGGAATTACACCTGTTTTTAATGTTCTTGTCAGATTACCTTCCTTGTCAAAAATATACACAAACCCCGGCACACCATCATAGTTAAAAGAATCAGCTATATACACTTTTCCAGTTCGCGGGTCAACGCCAATTCCGTATGGGATTTTTAAATCGACAGTATTGCTTTTTACAAAATTACTGTTAATTATTTGCTGCGCTTCCAGATCATATACCCCCACATAAAGAGGCTTACCATTATCTGTGTAGATTGAATTATAGAAATAAAGATATTTACCGCTAATTGTAAAATTATATGGAACAAAACCTTTTATTTCCGTTGTTTTATTTGTTTTTGTTTCAATTTTGACAAAAGAAGCCGGTATGTTGTTATAATTACCCATACAAATAACATAAACATTACCGTAATTATCAGCTTCAAGAACACAAGGATTTACGCCTACGGGGATTTTGTTTTCTTCTTTGAACGTTTCCGTATCTATGACAGAAACTGTTTTTCCATTCTTATAGTTATCCGGATAATTAATTCCGTCGCTATTTGCCACATACAGTTTTCCTTTGCCGTTAACCGTTACTGCTGCAATGCCTTCAGGATTAGGACCTACGGAAGTCCATTTTTCAACATCATAAGATGTTGTATCAATACATACTACATATCCTGTGTAAATTGTTGCATAAATTTTCCCATTATATGAAGCTAAATAGCGTGGTTCAGAAGGCGTTCCATTTTTATTTATTTCGATTGTTTTTAAATCTACTTTAGTCCGCGCATCATAAACTTTAATGTAATTTGACTGAGAAACAGATACATACAGTTTAGAGCCATATACAATTAAATCCTGACCTGTAGCGCCCAAAAGTCCGTTGGTAATGTCTAACCTGTAATCAGATCCATCCTTGACTGTATCATTTGACAAATCAAGAAAAGAAATACTTGCATCATTTTTTGTACCCTGATTCAGGATAAAAACTCCAAAATCAGTTGGTTGCAAATCCGGTTCGGGGATTATTTTTTCGTCGCTTTCGCACGAAAAGAACAATAACATCAATAAAGAACTCAAAAATAACTTACTCAAAAAATAAACTTGATTGTTCATAAATATAAATTTTATAATATTAATATGTGAATTTTACTGTTGCTTGATACGATCTTCCAGGCAGAGGATATGTTTTAACAATCTGATACTGTTCATTAAACATATTCAAACACGCTGCAGAAACAAATAATTTTATTTTATTAAAAACAAACGTTCTTGATATTGAAATGCTTTGATCGGAATATGGATTCAAGCAATATTGCGGAGCATTATAATTCCTGTCGTATCTTTTTCCCGAATACAAATTTGTATAGTTGAGGTTAAACCATTTACAAATCAAACCTGCACGAAAAGAAACAGAATTTTTGGGCGTATATGCAATTTGCTGATTATAAGATGGCGATTCAGGATTTGTTTTGTCGATAGCTTCCTGATAAGTATAAGTAGCGCCCAAATCCAGACTGTTTTTATCCGTGATTCTAAATCGCATATTAAGGTTGACGTCAACGCCTTTTATTTTCACTAAACCAATATTTTCAATACTCCATATAAGCAAACCGTTTTTTGGTATAGCCACAATTTTATCTCTTACGTGATTATAATATACGTCAGCCGACAAAGAAAGATATGGAATATATTCGCCGATGCTATTTATCCACGTAATTCCCAAATCATACTGTTTAACCGATTCGGGCTTCAGATTGCGGTTTCCTATTCTTGCATAATATAAATCGCCAAAAGTGGGAAGCCTGAAAATATCCTTATAAAATCCTCTGATTCGCAAGGGAATATATTTGAAAATTTTCCAAGAAAATCCTATATCGGGAGAAATATGATAGCGATTGTCTGGTTTTTCGCCAATTTCCACATATTCCCAAACCGATGTATTTAACAGTGACGCACAGGCTGTAAACCTGTCTGTATCAAACTTTCCAGACATGGAACTTTGCCACATTATTCGCGAAGGAAAAGGACAATCATTGAAATTATTAATGAAATTGCCATACGAGACGTCGTTTGCCCACGAAAATGCAATTACAGAAAACGGTTTGTAATAAACAGTTGTATTAAAATAATATTCCCTCTGAAGGTATTTATTTTCAATTTTTCCGGAAGGATAGCTATCATTGAAATCGGAATAGTCGATTGTCGAAAAATTAAATTTGCCATTAGTCTGAAATTTTATTTTTTCCGAAACCAACTGTTCATATTTAGCCTGAACAAAAAAGTTTTTATCCCATGCCTTTTCGTGATATACTTGGTTGCCATTAAAAACAGGTCCCGGCAATTCCCTGTCCGAATCGTAGTAATATAATTTTAACGAAAGACGCCTGTTTTTTCCGAAATTTCCAAATAATGAAGTCTCCATATTCAGGCGTTTAATTGCCGAATGATCCCGTTTTTTCAGAGCGCTCGAATCATTATTATATCCATAATATTGGGTAAACGTGAAATTTCCGTCAGTTTTCATCCATTCTCCCAAAATTTGCATGGAAAATATTTTACTCAAACGCTGTTCGCAGATAACGTATGGATTTATTAATCCAAAAGAGCCAGCCTTAATTCCTGATCGTATATTAAACGGTTTATTAGCAGTTAATAACGGTTTACGGCTCATAATACTCAGCGTTCCTGCCGCAGCCTGCGCTCGCGCTGTCTGGAAAATATCGCCTGCTTCGCTAATATTGAGGCTTATAATCTCAATATTTTCAAGGGAAAAGCGACCCAGATCAATCTGCCCTGTTTGATAATCCGTCAACACAATTCCATCGTATGCAACTGCCGTGTGATTAGCTCCCAGACTGCGAATAGAAATTGTTTTAATTCCGCCAACGCCGCCATAATCTTTCACTTGCACACCCGAAAAGAATTTCACAGCGTCTGAAACCTGCAAGGAATTTGTTTTTACCAAATCCTCCGTCTTCAGTATTTGCAGGGGAGAACTCGCCTTAAATGAAGATGGCAGGGAGGTAGCTTCCACCTCCAACTCTTTCAAATAGCGTACTCTCGCAGTATCCGGAATTTCCTGCGCCAACAAAGCCGGAAAAAACGAATTACAATAACTCAAAGCTAAAAAAAGAAACAAATGTTTTTTAAAAAACATATCAATTTTATTTGTTAAAACTTTTTCCTCGAAAGTTTTATAAATCTGTTTTATACAACGGCAGGTCTTCTGACTTGTTCTTTTATGATGTTTGCCTTCCCAAAACTGATCGTTTCAGTGGCGTGAAGTAACATCATTTTCAATTTTTAATTGAAACAGAACTTACAGCAGCGGGACTGTTCGGGACTTTAACCCGATTCCCTTTTAATCAATTTCCCGAATGGGAAGTGAGAACCGTTGCGGGTGCAAAGATATACAACTATTTAATATCTGCCTTGTTTTTTAATAAGAATTAAGATAATGATATGTTTGTTTACAACAATCGTATGTTGTTTACTGTGTAGTTAATATTTCATCTTCTTTTGGGTCAGCTTTAACAAATAAGATACTGAGTTCATACAAACCATACAAAGGGAAAAATACCATAGATAAAGTGAGCGGATCGCCGGTTGGCGTTATGATAGCTGCAAGAGCTGTCAGTATAACAATTGCATGTCGGCGATACTTTCTGAAAAATGATTTTTTCAAAATACCAATCTGTGATAGCAGCCAAGATATTAACGGCATCTCAAAAACCAATCCCATTGCCATGATCAGGAGTACAAAATTATCCATATATGAAGTGAGAGAAACTTGATTTTCAATAACATCGCTTAACGTAAAAGTATAAAGGAAACGTAATGTCATTGGGAAAATCAAGTAATATCCAACCAAGCATCCAAGAAAAAACATCACTCCGCCGAATGCAAAAACCCAGCGGACATTTTTCTTTTCATGCTCATACAAAGCGGGACTTACAAATCTCCATAATTCAAAAAGAAAGTATGGACAACCAACCAATAAAGCTAAATAAAATGAAGTAGTGAAATATCTGAAAAACTGGGCGGTCAAGTCAATATTAATCATTTTTACTTCAAAACTGTCATTGCACAGATCAGGAAGAAAAGTAAACTTATTGCTTAATAAACAGAGTCCCTGATACAATGGAAAATCGCTCCTTGCGGGTGCAAGAATAACATTGTCGAAAATCCAAGGCACAAAAACAAATCCACCTATTGCAAAAACAGCTATTACTATCACAACCCTTAGTAATACCCATCGGAGCTCCTCCAGATGCTCCCAGAACGACATTTCCTGAGCGCTCATTTTCCGGCTGAAAAATTATTTATTGGCGTCGTCCTTTATGTCTTCTTCAATTTCTTTCATGCCGTCTTTAAATCCGCGTATGCCTTTTCCAATGCCTTTCATCAGTTCAGGGATTTTCTTACCGCCAAAAAGCAAAAGAACAAGGACAAGAAGAATAATCCATTCCCAACCACGGAGATTCTGTAAAAACAATAATGTACGCATAATATTTTTATTTTATTATATTAAGTAACTAAATTGAGTTTGCAAAGGTAAGTAAAATTTACATTTACAATTTGCAAAATTACTAAATAAAATTGAAGAATGAAGGGTTTTAACAATATTATTTATTATTTTTGCAGAATTATAAAGTGATTATTATAAAAATATCAGAATGGAAAAAGTATTGAAAATATCATTTAAAGTGCTGTGCATCATAGTTTTAATTATTATATTAGCTATTGCAGGTTTATATATTTCGGGGAATCAGTATTTAATTAAAGCAGTTAGAACTACATACTTGAAAGGTCATACTTCTGTATACATAGACGATTACCCGTATTTTAATAATAATGTTATTCGTGCTGGGATTCCACAAAATTGGGAATTGCATGAAAAATATAACGACATTCAACTTAACGACATTTTGCGTAAGGAACTGGAAGACTTTAAAACAGTGGGATTTGGCATAATCAAAGACGGTAAATTATTGTATGAAGAATATTGGGACAACTATTCGGACGAAAGTTTAACCAATTCATTTTCAATGGCTAAATCTATCACCACCATGCTTTTGGGGAAAGCAATTGAACAGGGTTATATTCAAAGCGTAGATCAGTTGGTAACTGATTTTATTCCTGAGTTTTTAAATGATTCTCTGGGAAGGCTTGCTACTGTGGGCGATTTGTCGTCTATGCGTTCAGGATTTGACTGGTCGGAAGAATATTCTTCGCCAATAAATATGACTACAGAAGCTTACTTCGGCAATAACATTGAAAAACAAATGTTAAAAAGAAGTTTCAAATTACGTCCCGGAGGACATTTTAAATATTCTTCTGCCGATTCGCAACTGTTGGCAATTGTTTTGAAACGGGCTACAGGAAAAGGATTAGCGCAATATTTATCCGAAGAATTTTGGCAACCGATGGGCATGGAACATGATGCTTTATGGTCTATGAGTGGGGAAATAGAAAAGTCGTTCTGCTGCGTTTACAGCAATGTGCGCGATTTTGCCAAACTGGGACAATTACTTCTGCAAAAAGGAAACTGGGAAGGGAAACAATTGCTTGATTCAGCTTTTGTTAACTTAATGACTATGCCTAATTCGGAAGCGTTTGATTCCGGCGAGCCTGAAAAATATGGCTATTCTATTTGGACGGACAAAGAATTTCATTCGCCGTTTTATGGCATGTTAGGACTTCTTGGACAACGGGTTATCGTAGTACCTGATGAAAATCTGGTCATTGTGAGGTTAGGGAAAAGCAGGGATAAAAGCCCCAGCGCCAGACCATTAGACAAAGATATTTATTTGCTTGTTGATGAAACTATTAAATCAATTCAAAGTTTCTCTGACGCATCGCCTCAAAAGTAAGAACAGCTGTTGAAACAGAAACATTTAGCGAATCAATGACGCCACGCATGGGAATTTTTATACGTGCATCGGCATTGTTTATCCAAAACGGAGATAAACCGTCGGCTTCCGTTCCCATTATAATTGCCGAAGGTGCTGTAAAATCAGCATATTGATATTCTTGCGAAGCAGAAAGTTCGGCGGCAAACCCCTGAATGTTATTTTTTCTAAAATAAGATAAAGCCTCATCGCCCGAACAAACGGCGACAGGTACTGTGAACAAGCAACCTACACTTGATCGGATAACATTGGGATTGTAAATGTCGGTTAAAGGATCGCAAACAATGACTGCGCTTACACCTGCGGCGTCGGCAGTGCGAAGTATTGCGCCCAAGTTACCAGGTTTTTCTACAGCCTCTAAAAGAATAATGAATGGATTTTCAGGCAATTTCAAATCAGATAAAACATGTGGTTTAGATTTTGCCAAAGCTAATATTCCATCCGAGCCTTCCCTGTAAGCTATTTTTTCAAAAACCGCTTCCGTTACCTCAAACAAAATACTGTTATCAACATTATGAATTACTTCCGGATAGTTGGTCTTTTCAAACAGTTCTGGGCAAACAAATACGGAATTTAATTGATAATTTCCATGTAATGCCAGGCTTAATTCCCTTGCGCCTTCCAGGACAAAAAGCCCCTGTTCCTTCCTTGCTTTGCTTTTAGCGCTCAGTTTTTGAATATTTTTTATTCTGTTATTTTGACTGCTGCTGATCTTTTCCATCCATTTTTTTCTCCTTTTTTTCTTCGTATTCGCGGATAAAGATAATGTAAATTATCAGTATTGCCGCAACTAACAGACAGATATACCATTCGTTCCGTTTTTTGAACATAAGAAAAGATGACAGGGGAAACATGACTGCTGCTATCGTCTGCTGAATATTCAACCGTTTAATACGGAAGTTATCGCCTCTGTATGTTGTGGTTAGAAAATAAACAGCAACGCCCGCTCCCGAAACGGCATATATATAAGGAACAAAACTCCATTCTGCGGTATAAGCCAAAGCCGACAGAATTAAAAGAATGGAACTGATAAAAAGCAGGATTTTTTTAATATTTTTCATTCTACCACAATATATAAATCTTCGTCCGGTTTCACCATTTGATACTGTTCACGCGCCAGTTTTTCCAAACTTTCGCTGTCGCTCTGCAATGCTTTCAACTTTTGCTGGTTGAGTTCTTTACGACTGATATTATTTTCTATTTCCGTATTCAGGCGACTGATTTCCCTGTCGTAGGAAATTCGTTTGATCAAAGTGCTGTCGCCGATAACGAAAGTAATTACGGCAAAAATAATTGCCGCAAGCCAGTATTTATTAATACTGCTGATTAATTTTACAAGTTTTTTCATGAAAAACAAATGTTTCGAATAACTTGGTACAAAGGTACATGAAATTTTCGAATTACAAACAAACAAATAAAAATTCTATGGATTGCTTCAGGCTTCGCCTTCGCAATGACTTTGCTTTGTTGTGCGTCATTGCAAGCCGTTTACGGCGAAGCAATCCAGAAATTTACAGAGGAAAAGTACAGATTTTTTTTGAATATCAAAAACCAATACCGTCTTTCTCAGGCTGTTGTTACCATCATGCAGGACATTCTATATCTGAAAATAAAGACATTGATTGAGGATTGTACAAAATTTTATGCTAACTTTGCACTCTTTTGAATAAATATTAAATCAATGACAAGTACGTACAACATTTCTATCGAAGATTTCAACTACGAGCTTCCCGACGACAGGATTGCCAAATTTCCGTTACCAGAACGGGACATGTCCAAGTTACTAATATACAAAAACAAACAAATCAGTGAAAGTCGATTTCGCAATTTGCACGAATTTATTCCTGAAAATGCTTTGCTGGTTTTTAACAATACTAAAGTGATTCAAGCCCGTTTGATTTTTCAAAAAGCTACAGGCGCGCAAATTGAAATATTTTGCATTGAGCCGAAAGAACCTTCCGATTATGTAATGGCTTTTTCACAGAAACAATCATGTATATGGCTGTGTATGATAGGAAATCTTAAAAAATGGAAAAACGGGAAAATAGAGATTGCACAGCAAGGCTACCGTTGCGCTGCTGAAAAAATAGAAAGTTTTGGCGACACGCATCTTGTTCGCTTTGAATGGGACAATCAGGAATGGAATTTTGCCGACATCCTTGAAAAATGCGGGGAACTGCCTATCCCTCCATATCTTAACAGAAAAACTGAAGAAAGCGACAAAAAAACATACCAAACAATTTATTCAAAGATAAAAGGCTCAGTAGCAGCTCCTACAGCAGGTTTGCATTTCACGGAAAATGTTTTTAAATCTTTGATGGAAAAAGGAATCATTTGTGAAGAATTGACTTTGCACGTGGGAGCCGGAACTTTCAAACCCGTAAAATCGAAAACATTGCTTGGGCATACAATGCACTCAGAAACTATTTCAGTAAAGAAAGATCTTGTAGAACAGCTGATTAAAAAAGCCGGACAGATTTATGCCGTAGGAACAACTTCTGTCCGTACTTTGGAAAGTTTATATTATACAGGCGCTATTTTAGCAAAAAAACCGGATGCAAGCATTGAAGAACTATCAACAAGTCAGTGGAAACCGTATTCATTTAGCACCTCTCTCTCTACTGTAGAATCATTAACCAGTATTCTTAACTACATGGAAAATAAAAGATTGGAAACATTGACAACCCATACGCAGATAATGATTGCTCCCGGATATACCTTCAAAATCGTTAACGGAATAATTACAAATTTTCATCAGCCGAAAAGTACCCTTCTTCTATTAGTTTCAGCATTTTTGGATGGCAACTGGCGAGAAATTTACGATTATGCCTTGACGCATGACTTTCGCTTTTTGAGCTATGGCGACAGTTCACTGTTATGCAACTAATATTTTATCTATTTTGTTTGCTTCAGACGTTTATCTCTTCTGTATGCGAAATAGAATGTTTGTGGTAAAACAGTGAAAGACAGCAGCATACATATCAGTATTCCGCCTACAATCATGATTGCTAATGGTTTTTGCACTTCCGACCCCATGCCTGATGACAGAGCGGCGGGCAATAGTCCCATCGCACCCATGAGGGCTATCATAAGCATTGGACGCAGTCGCTCGCTAACGGCTTCGTCAATTGCAATGCGGAGATTACGAACATGAAACATGCGCTCTTTCATTGCCGCTATAAGTAAGATACTGTTAATAGCCGTTATACCAAAGAGAATAATAAAGCCTATACCGGCAGATATACCAAAAACAGTACCTGTTATCCACAAGGAAGCAAAACCGCCAATGAAAGCGTAAGGTATTGCACTTGCAGCGATTAAGGTATCTTTCACTGTTCCAAAATTGAGGTAGAACAAGAACAGGAGAAGGCATATTACGGCAGGGACAATAAGCGCCAGACGGGATACTGCGCGTTGCTGGCTTTCAAATTCACCCGCCCACACAATTTTGTTTTCGCGCTGAAGTCCATGCAGATTTTCATTGACTTTCCGTTGCGCTTCTGCTATGGTTGAACCAAGATCGCGGTCGCGGATACTGAAGCCGACGCCAATGTAACGGCTGCTTCCGTCGCGATATATAAATGTGTTACCGGTGACGAAGCCAATGTCGGCTATTTCTTTCAGCGGAACGCGCTTGCCATCCATAGTAGGTATCAAGATGGCGCCAATTTTGCTTTCATCGTCACGATATTCCTTTTGGAAACGTATTTGCACGTCGAAAGTTCGTTCGCCTTCATAGAATTGCGTTGCAGCTTTTCCGCCTATTGCCATTTCTATAACAGCCTGAGCGTCAGCCATTGATACAGCATAGCGAGCCATGCGCGATTCTTCGAGTTTTATGCGAAGTTCGGGTAATCCTATGCTGCGAAAGACATTCACATCTTCCACTCCCTGAATATCTTTAATTATGGCAGCAGTCTGATCGGCAAGATTTTCAAGTTGATTGAGGTCTTCGCCATATATCTTTATAACTAATGAGCTTTTTACGCCAGCCACATATTCTTCCACATTATCCTGTATAGGCTGGCTGAATCCGAATATTACTCCGGGATAAACGTCAAGAGTTTTTTGCATCTCGGCTATAAGATAGTCCTTCGTTATTTTACGTTTCCATTCCTTTTCAGGTTTGAGCTGCGCATGAAACTCGGCATTGAAGAAACCTGTTGGATCAGTGCCATCATTAGGACGTCCTGTTTGTGTTAGAACGAACTGCACTTCGTCAAATGATCTCAGTTTAGCTTTCATTTGTTTGGTAATAGCAACCGATTCGTCCAGATTGATGCTGTTAGGCAACGTTGCGCGAATATATATCGCCCCCTCATTCATGCTGGGAATAAATTCCGTACCCCAGAAACAGAAGCGAAGAATGCAAATAACCAGTAAGATAGCAAAGACAATCATTGCGCCTTTGCGGTAACGCGCCGAGAAGCTGTATATTTGAAGAACAATTTTTATAAAAAAACGGCTGATAATATTTGTTTTTTCCTCTATTGGCTTTATTAACAGCATTTTACACATAACCGGAACATACGTGAACGAAAGAATCAGTGATCCAAGCAAAGCATAACCCAAAGTAAATGCGAGTGGCGAAAACATCTTTCCTTCAACCTTTTGGAAAGAAAAAACAGGAAACAGCGCTACCGTCAAAATAATTTGTGCAAAGAATATATTGGAAGCGACTCGTCCGGCGCTGTTTTTTATCAGTCCGCCTTTCAGGGCTTTGACATATCGCTCGCCTGTTCGCTCTGAGAGTTTTGCCAATGCCACAAATATCACTTCCACAATCACCAGCGTACCTTCCAACAGAAGTCCGAAATCCAGTGCGCCCATAGAAATAAGATTTGCGGGAAGTCCCTGTATTCGCAGCATAACGACCGCAAACAGGAAAGACAGCGGAATAACCGATGCAACAATCAAGGTTGTACGCCAGTTAAATAAAAATATGAATACAATGATAGCTACCAGGACAATGCCTTCCAAAAGGTTCTTCACTACCGTATGCACCGTTGCATCAACAAGGGTGGTGCGATCAAGAAACGGTTCAATCTTAACATTATCAGGCAAAATACGATCATTAAGTTCCGCTATTTTTACTTTCAAATCATTTATAACCCTGCCTGGATTCTGTCCGCGAAGCATGACTACAATACCCTGCACCAGATCATCTTCATCGTTCAATCCAACCTGTCCAAGTCGCGGTTTGGAAGATATGGATACAGATGCTACCTGTTTTACACGTATAGGTGTATTACCACGTACTTCAATGAGGATGTTTTCTATGTCTTCTACGCTTTCCAGCAACCCGATACCACGAACAACGAAAGCTTGACTGCCTTTCTGTATCATGTTGCCGCCGACATTGATATTGCTCTTCGACACAGCTTCGTAAACGGCTAACGGAGAAAGATCATAATTCTGTAATTCTGCGGGATTGACCTTTATTTCGAATATCTTTTCTTCTCCTCCAAAGCTAACGATGCTGGCAATGCCTGGAACAGAAAGCAATTCGCGTTCAACAACCCATTCGTTGATTGCCGCCACTTCCCTGACAGGGAGGTCGCTTTTGAGGACATAACGATATATCTCCCCTGTTGCGCCAGATGGAGGCTCTATAGACGACTCAGCCCCTTCCGGCAAGTCCAAGCCTTGCATCCGGTTAGAAGCGTACTGCTGAGCGAAGAAATCATCCACTCCGTCTTCAAATATAACTGTTACGACGGAAAGACCAAAGAGGGAAACGGAACGCACATCGGATTTTCGTGGAATGGTATTCATTTCGCGCATGATTGGAAGTGTAACAAACTTCTCAACTTCTTCGGCGCTTCTGCCCGACCATTGCGTGATAATCCTTGCACGAGTGTTGGTTACGTCGGGATAAGCCTCTATTGGAGTATTTATGTAACAGATTATACCTGCGATAAAAAGTATGCCTGTTATGAACAGCACAAGAATACTGTTTTTTAGCGAAAAAGCAATTATTTTCTTTATCATAGAGGTATATATTTATTTTCCCGACATACTTTCGTATATTAATAACTGATTTTCTATCACGACCTTTTCGTTATTTTTCAATCCTTTGGATATATAAGTGAGCTGGTCGTAACTTCCTGCCAATTCTACATGCCTGACGGAATATTTTCCCGTTTCTTCTTCCACAACTACGAAATACTTGTTATCATCGAAAATAACTGAGTTGGAAGGAACGGCAAGGCGCTGTATTGCAGTCTTGTTTTTCAAGCGTATAAGTACAGCCATTTCAGGTTTGAATTTCAAGTTTGCGTTAGTCATCGCAATTCTTGCTTTCAGCACTTTTTCCTCAGGATCGAAGACCTGCGACATGGCATTAATCTTCCCTTCAAAAGTTTCTCCGGGGTAAGCCAGCGCAGTTATTTCTACAAGCATATTTTCCTGTACTTGTGTAAGATCGCTTGCATAAACGTTTGCAGTAATCCACACTTTGCTCAGGTCGGCAATAACAAAGAGCGGAGAAGATTCAGTAGATACAGGACTGCCGGAAGCAACTTGCTTGCCAACGATATAACCGCTCATAGGCGCAAGGATTGAGAACGTGCCGTCGCCCCTGCTATGCCATGACGACATATCATTGCGAGCGCGTTCATAAGCTGCCTCTGTTTGCCGGAATTTTGCTTTCGCTTCAAGAAGATCTTTATCAGAAACCATTTTATCATCATACATGGACTGGGCGTTCATTAAAGCGCGTCGAGCTACGTCCAATTCTGCTTCCTGCGCAAGAAGTTCGGACTGAAGGGCGCTCAAATCGGAACTGCGTATATCAAACAAAGTTTGTCCCTTTTGCACCTTATCTCCGAGCGAGAAATATACGCGCTCAACCAAGCCATGAATAGGAGATACATAGTTGATAATTCTGTCCGGATCGTATTCTACTTTGCCTGCAAGCGTGAGTTCCGTTTCCTGGTTAACAGAAGACACTTCAACAGTTTTAACATTTTCGGCAAATGAAGCGTTATCTGTAGCGCAAAGGCTTTCCTTATGTCCGCCGGAACAGCCAACAATAGAGAAAATAAAAATAACCTGCGCTATTATTATATTTGATTTCATATTATTTATATTTTTATTTATTATCTTGTTTAATTTCATTTCCTGTTACATATTGAAGTTCTGCAAAACAATTCCTGAGATTCTTATCAGCAATAAGTACGGTTTGCATACCATTTTTATATGCTTCCATATAATCAAGGTATTCAAGCATACTGATATTTCTGTTGAGAAAATTTCTGGCGCAAGTCTCAAGCATGTTGTCAAGCTCGAAAATAAATTCGTTAGCTTTTGTTTTTTCATATAACTTATACGCCCTGCAATAATTATCGAAAGCCTCTGTTATTTCGTGCTGCACAACTTTCATTTTTTGCAAAAAAAGATATTCGCTCTGCTGCATACTAATCTTTGCAGCACGGATATTTCCCTGATTTCTATTCAAGAAAGGAAGGTTGAAACTTATACCAACGCCAACAAAATCTTTCCATACTCCTCCATAGCGATCGTAATTCGCACTGAGCGTTATATCCGGCACAGCGAGAGATTTCTCATATATAAAAGATTTCTCATGAAATTTCTTTTCCAACTGAAGATATTCCAGATCGGGTCTTGACTGGAGAGCCTGCTCCATAAGATCAGCCTGCGAGAGATGTTCCGGCGACGTAAATAAAGTTTCATCAGGCAAGATCTCTACATTAATATATGTATCAAGACAAAGAAGAGACTTGATATTCTTTTGCTGTTCGTTTAGCGCCGTTTCAAGCTCATTTGCCTCGTTTTCAATCTCAAGCAGAGAAGATTGCAACCGAAGAAGTTCGTTTTTGCTCATATTTCCAGCTTCGACTTGTTTCCTGTATGTATCAATGAGCTGTTCGAGAGATTGCTGTCGGTTATAAACGGTTCGACTGAACGCTTGAAGATATTGCATTTCATATACGGACTTCCTCAATTCAGTTATAAGACTGCGTATAAGCTCTTTCATTTCCGTTACAGACATTTCTTTTGAAATTTTTTCACGGGCAACTAACTTGCTTCTTTTGCGGGCTACAACAAATAACTGGCTCAGTTCGATGCTAAACTGCTTTTCCTTTTCCGCTCCGCCCCAAAAATTAATCTGTTCGACAGACAACTCTGGATTATCCCATAATTTAGCTTGCAAAATGCTGGCGTCAGCTTTATCAACATTCATCTGTTCCGCTATAAGCAACATATTTTGTTGAAAGAAAAGGTTTTCCACTTGCCAACATGTCAGTTTTAACGTCTGTTTCTCCTGTGCGCTGCAAGGTAGAAAAGGAAAAATAATAAAAAAATAAACAATGTAGTTTCGCATAGTTTTCTTAGTTCGTTTTTTCGGCTGCAAAATTAACAAGTATTTCCCATATATTTCGTGTAAAAAAACTAAAATATTAAAAGCGCCATGCTGAAAAATATGCTTTCAGACATAAAATGCAAGTAAAATATTGACACAATTTCTTCATATAGCCAGTAAAAAGGTTCACCCGTAAAACCCTGTGTTTTGCGAGAAGGCGCGTAGCGCCAGTATCTTTGTAGCCGTGTGCGTAAGCGCACGGTAAAGATGTACGAAATATAAACAGAGCAGCGTAGCTGCGATACCTTAATTTTTATTCATTTCATGTTTATGGATTAATTTGCTGTTAAAAAAGATGTCGCAGCTACGCTGCTCATTGAAAGGTCTGTGTTTTCCAACCGTGCGCTTACGCACACGGCTACAAAGATGTTGCAGCTACGCTGCTTTTGTTCAGCAAGGTTTAGAAGAATTTTCAGCTTATCTGTTTT
>JAIRPX010000266.1 GCA_031256775.1 Dysgonamonadaceae bacterium | reverse complement strand
GTTCTGGCTTTCAGCCAGTTATTTGGGATTATGTTTGTCCGTATGTCAAACGACATACGGTTATGAAAATTCTGGCTTTCAGCCAGTATATACTCAATTAAATTTACATAAACTCTATTGTAATGTGTCGGCAAAAAATAAATATACAAAAGGCAATATTGCGCCGGTTTTTAAGGCTGTACCTTTGCAGCAGATACTAAAAAAATTGTAGAACAAAAATAAAGTAAAGAAAGATGAAAAAGGTATTTGGTTTCAGCATTATAATGTGTCGGCAAAAAATAAATATACAAAAGGCAATATTGCGCCGGTTTTTAAGGCTGTACCTTTGCAGCAGATATTAAAAAAATTGTAGAACAAAAATAAAGTAAAGAAAGATGAAAAAGGTATTTATTTTCAGCATTTTAATGAGCGTCGCAGTTATTGCGCGGGCGCAGTTTCAACAGTTTCACGCAGGAGTATCATTGCCCTCCGGTAAGTTTGGCGATGGTAACGAAAAAACCGAATATCCGTGGAATGGCAAGGGTTTTGCCGCAATGGGCTTTAATATGGGTTATAAACTCTACAACCCGCTGACAATTGACGAAGGATTAACATGGGTGTTCGGCATCGAAGCATTTTATAATCCACTTAATACGGATTTAAAGGATAAAATCGAAAAGACATGGAAGAATATTACTCCTTCGATGTATCTGAATTTCTCCGCAACATTCGGGCTTAACTACGCAGTTCCTCTTAACGAAAAACTGAAACTGTATGGAGAGGCTGCACTTGGCTCCAATTTTTCGTATATAACTGATTTTGATATGGAAGACAGCAGCAGTTCTTACCAGAAATACAAATTCACTCCTCTGTTTGGTCTTGCATGGGGGCTGGAAGCGGGACTTTTCATTGACAGCAAGTATTCTATCGGATTGAGACACAACAATCTTGGTTCGTACAAATTCAAATACGAAATAGATTACCCTGGCGACAGGGCTACCTCTAAGGAAAAATTTGACAAGGCGCTGCCAGTAACAGTTACTTCGGTATGCTTAGGGTTACTGTTTTAAAAACAAACAGATTAAGAAATCACATACTATTTAATTTTAAATACAGATAAAATGAAAAGAGTTTTAGTTTTGAGTATTTTTCTGATGAGTGTCGCAGTTATTGCTCAGGCTCAGTTTCAACAGTTCCACGTTGGAGCAGCATTTCCCTCCGGTAAATTTGCCGACGGTAACGAAAAAACTGAAAGCATATATACAAGCGGTAAAGGTTTTGCTGCAACGGGAATTACAGCAGGTTATAAACTGTATAATATGCTTTCGGTCGAAAACATGTCATGGGTTTTTGGCATAGAAATATTTTTCAATCCCATTAATTCGGATTTGAAAGATGTTTTAGAGAAAGACTGGAAAGATATTACTCCTCTGATGTACTTTAATTTTCCGGTAACATTCGGTCTGAATTATGCCATTCCGCTTAATGGCGAAAAAATGAAACTGTACGGAGAAGCAGCCATTGGCGCCAATTTCTCAATGTTAACAGACTTTGTATTTGAAAATAATAAAAACAATACAACTACTACGAGATATGCTAATGAAAAGATCAGTACTACACCTCTCTTTGGATTTACATACGGACTGGAAGTTGGACTGTTTATTAACAGCAAGTATTCAATCGGATTGAGACACAACAATCTGGGTTCGTATAAGTACAAATACGAGGAAGAATATGAAAGTAAATCTAATATACCTTCCCTAAAAGGAAAATTTGACAAGGCGCTGCCAATAACAATAACTTCGCTGACTGTCGGTGTTCTGTTTTAAACGGTAGCAGATTAAAAACGTGTCGGCAAAATTATTATCCTAAATGAGGTATTAAGCCAGTTTTTAAGACCGTACCTTTGCAGCAGATTTTAGATATGACAGGAATTAAAAATTGGAATATAAATCTTTAAAATAAGGAATAAGATAATGAAGAATTTTAGAACAAAATCAAAAAAGTGGGCAGCATATTCAGTTGCAGCCCTGATGTCGGTAGCCGTATGCTCGTGCAAGGACAAAGACAATGACGACGAACAGGAACAATCGACAGAGTATTTCTATCATGGAGACCACTCATACCAGATTGTGAAAACCGCAAAAACATGGAGCGATGCGGTAGCCGACGCAGTTGCCAAAGGTGGTTATCTGACCGAAATTGAAAGTCAGGAAGAACAGGACGCCATTTGGCAGGCTGTTCAGAAGTCGGGTATTTCGCCGACGTACAGAACAGCTACAGACGGCGGCGGCATTGGTTATCTGTGGATTGGAGCTACCGACCGTTCAGTTGAAGGCATTTGGCTATGGAATGAAGCCGGAAAAACCATCTGGATGGGAGACGGTAACGGAAGCGCTCCCGAAGGCTCTTACTATAACTGGGGCGGCAAAGCGAGCGGGCATACAAACGAACCCGACAACTATACCGACCAGCAATCCTCGCCCAAAGGACAGAACGCTGCCGCTATCGGGCTGGCTGCATGGCCTAATGGCGCATCTTTGCCGCTGGGTACAGCCGGCGAATGGAACGACATTGCCGAAAGCAACCAGATGTATTATGTGGTCGAATTTAACGAAAAAAAATAATTGTTTAGCAGAATTAAATATAAATCTTTTAAATATATAGAACAATGAAAAAGTTTGTTTTTTTAGCCTTAATGGCAACATTTTTTACAACGTGCCTGAACGCACAAAATAACAGTTCCTCTTTTGGAACAGAACGTCCAAGTCTTTACATCGGTATAGGAGGCGGATTTGATTATGGCGGATATGGAGGAAAAGTTGAATTTCTTCCTGTAAAAAATCTGGGACTTTTTGCAGGAGTGGGTTACAATTTTCTGTCCGCAGGGTGGAATATTGGCGGCTCTTTTCTGATTTCACCTGATGCAAATATTTGCCCGAAAATATCAGCCATGTATGGTTACAATGCCGTTTTAATGATTGAAAACGCTGAGGATTTAAATAAAACTTCTTACGGCGTAACTTTCGGAGCAGGAATTGACTGGAAAATTGGTTTGCGCGGAAATAAAATCAGTCTGGCTATTAACGTGCCAATCCGTTCCAGCGAATTTAACGACCACTATGACAACGTTAAAAACAACCCTCGTGTAGAAATGAAGAACGATCTGTGGCCAATAGGAATCAGCATAGGGTATCATTTTGTTATTAAATGACTGTATTTCAGCACGCAGATATTTTGATTCTGCAATCAGTCTGCGTGCTTTTTGTTGTTTTAAAAATTGAAAAGAAATTAAATTTCTCATAAAGATGAAAAGAAATAGAATTTTAAGAATTAAAAGCCTTTCAAACGGCTTAATCGCAGCAGCCTTCGCGCTGGTTTGCGCAAGTTGCGACAAGCATGAATCCGATGAAAAGAAAGGGAAGGAAGCCGCCGCCGCTGCCTGCAAATGCCTTAACAATCACGACAAGGACTACTGTTTTGAAGAGTTGAAAAGTAATTACAGCGAATATATGAGCGACGATTTTATTGATGCTTTTAACGAAGCGCAAACATGCGGTTTGAAACTGTACAAATATACCATTCCTTCAAATTAAAAACAGGTTAAATTTCTGATAAAGATGAAAAGAAATAGAATTTTAAGAATTAAAAGCCTTTCAAACGGCTTAATCGCAGCAGCCTTCGCGCTGGTTTGCGCACAGTTTGTCTCCTGTGAAAAAGATAAGAAAAAGACAGATACGAACTATACAGTTATCGCCATAGAGGTAGAAAACAGCAGTTCGAGTATCAGTACCGTAAAAGCAACAGTTCAAGGAGTAGAACTGGCATCGGCAAAATACTCCAATTCGGGCTTTACTGTAAAGTTACCTGTACCTGACGATGATTTACTCGTAGATGAATTAATGTGTACTCTGGACGGTTATGGGCTCAGCGCCTATAACGGCAACAGTCTGTCAGGGTATATCTGGTATTATACAGTTAATCAGGAAGAGGAACTGACAATTGGACAGTACTGGTATTTTGACAGCAACATAACTCTTAATGACTCAGAAGATGGATTATCTATTGACATATCCTGTAAACAGGGCTGGAATCTGCTGTATTTCACAACGAAAGATCTTCAAACAGGGACGCTTACTTCAAAAAAAATAAGCGGACTGAGATGGATTTATCTTGATGAATCATCATTTGGATTGAATAAAAAATCAGCAGAAATGCGTTCATTTATGGACAGTTCGGGCGAAAAACTGCGTTCCTGTATCGCTAAAAATCTAAAAAAATAATTGTCAATTGTCAATTAATAATTATTAGAGTTAATGTAAAATTAAATATGATATTTGAAAGCATATATCTGGCTGAAAGCCATAATTTTCATAACCGACGGTCAACGACCGGCGGAAGAAACAGTGAGACGATAACGCTGCCTGTAAAGGCAGAACCCTGTGGAGCAGAAAATATCAAGTTCTGGCTTTCAGCCAGTTTTTTTGGATTATGTTTGTCCGTATGTCAAACGACATACGGTTATGAAAATTCTGGCTTTCAGCCAGTAGAGTTTATGTAAATTTAAATATGCTATTGGAAAGCATATATCTGGCTGAAAGCCATAATTTTCATAACCGCCGGTCAACGACCGGCGGAAGAAACAGTGAGACGATAACGCTGCCTGTAAAGGCAGAACCCTGTGGAGCAGAAAATAT
>JAIRPX010000257.1 GCA_031256775.1 Dysgonamonadaceae bacterium | reverse complement strand
GCAGTTGCTTCTGAATTTGCGTTATCTAACGAAGCATGTTGCGTTCAAGGAAGAGCAGGAATGTCGCATTATCAAGATTGCTCCGCTGACGGACGCTAATGTCAAGCCAAATGAAAATTACACGCAGCTTTATATGGAATATGCGAACATACGGCCTTCTGATGTGAAAGAAATTTGCTTTGGCCCCCACGCTACCGGTCTGGAGCTGTATGAAGATATTCTGGCGAACAAGCATATCACCATACCATGCAGACAGTCTAAAAATCCGCTTGCTTGAGGTGCGGGCGGGCAGACGTTGAAAAGGTCGGAGCCTTTCGGCCATATCATTGCAGAATGTCCATTTCAGTCCGGCTTCCGGATTCCAAACGCGGTGAGTTCGGCGGGTCCCTGAATGTTTCCGGAAATATATGCGCTGTTTGCCCGCATTGCCGAACAGCAAAAACTGAATGTCGACAAATGCGTCGATATTGATATTCTCGTCCAGCCTTAAAAGGCTGACCGTTTATGCTGACGCGACGCACCTGTACAATATAGTTGCCAACCTGACCGACAATGCCGTAAAATATTCGTCGGACAGTGTGAAAATCGGCATCAAATCGTATATCGACGGGAAATACTGCGTTATTGCAGTTCGGGACAACGGCTTAGGCGTCAGTCGGGAAAACCGGAAACACATATTCGACCGTTTTTACCGCGTCCCGCACGGAAATACGCATAACGTAAAGGGATACGGCTTGGGGCTGTTTTATGTCAAAACAATGACGGAACGGCACAAAGGCACGGTTAGCGTCAAAAGCGAAATAAACAAGGGTTCTGAATTTATAATTAAACTGCCTGTACAATGAAAGATGAAAAATATCC
This sequence comes from Dysgonamonadaceae bacterium, assembly GCA_031256775.1. Lineage (GTDB taxonomy): Bacteria > Bacteroidota > Bacteroidia > Bacteroidales > Azobacteroidaceae > Azobacteroides. The sequence continues at coordinate 11,209 of JAIRPX010000257.1, read as the reverse complement.
AGTCGTTCTGCTTGTTGAGGACGAAACGACGCTTGCGTCCATCATAACGGAAACTTTGGAAAGCGAAGAATTTACGTGTATTGCCGCCGCCAACGGACACGAAGGATTGCAAATGTTTTACGGCAAAAAACCGGACATTCTGATAGCCGACGTCATGATGCCGCGTATGGACGGCTTTGAAATGGTTCGTAAAATTCGCGAAACGGACAAAACAACTCCCATAATGTTTCTCACTGCCCGTTCTTCGATAGAAGACCTTGTATCAGGTTTTGAACTCGGCGCAAACGATTATCTTCGCAAACCGTTCAAAATGCAGGAGTTGATTGTCAGGATAAAGGCGCTGCTGAACAGGGCGATGATAAATAAAACTGTCGATACTGTATTCCAGATAGGCGATTACCGGTTCGATTCCGTTACGCAGACGCTCGACCTGAATGGCGCAATTGAAGAATTGACCCACTTTGAAAACGAAATACTGAAAAAACTGTGCCTGAACATCAACAGTATTGTTGACGTTACCGCTCTGCTGCTGTCTCTCTGGTACGACGACAGTCCCTGTAACCGCAATAGTCTGCATGGATATATCCACAAACTGCGCAAACTTCTGTCGAAAGATGAAAGCGTAAAAATTATCAACGAAAGGGGAACGGGCTACAAACTTGTATTGAAAAACGCTGTCATTCAATAAGCAACAGCAAATTTTTTACTTCGTTTCGCATAATCATGATATTTTTATATGCTGTTTATTGGCTCACCCGCAAAACCCTGTGTTTTGCGAGAAAGCAGCGTAGCGCCAGTATCTTTGTAGCCGTGTGCGTAAGCGCACGGTAAAGATGTACGTAATATAAACAGAGCAGCGTAGCTGCGATACCTTAATTTTTATTCATTTCATGTTTATGAATTATACTTTACGCGGTTTAATTTTGTTAAAACCTGTTAGGTCTTAAAGACCTAACAGGTTGGATGCAGAGGAAGCATTTTCTACCGAGCTATGCATGCCGTGCAGAGTATATATTCTAATTTCCATTCCTTTAACTTCGTCTAACTTCTACAATTTCCATTCCTTTTAACTTCGTCTAACTTCTAACTTCTACAGCAACGTTTATCGTTCCCCGTAAATTTATTTATTAAAAATATTGTCTTTTTATACGCTTTTGGCTTTTCTTTCGTTACTATTTCATGTATAAACAATGAAGATTCGAAATAAATACATAATTATTGGCTTGGGCATTTCTTTATTTGCATCGGGATTTATTTCCTCATTGAATGCAGATTTAACGGGAACAAGCGGAAAATTTCCTGAAATTACGCTTGCTTCCGAACAGCAGCAAAGCCGCAGTACGGCGCAGAGCGATACCTCTCCGCCGCGCTTTCCTGTGTCGCCTGTTGTGCCTGAAACGTACAAAGAGGCGACAACAAAACATCCTGTCGATTTGCGAACACCTGAAAATTTCAATAATGGATTTGAATATAATCCTTTAACCGACCGTTATGAAATGAAATCGAAAATAGGCGGCGCAAATATCACAACGCCTATAAGCCTTTCGCGGGAAGAATATATCAATTATTCTTTTCAGCAAAGCATGAATTCTTATTTCAAAGCGAGAAATGAAGAAGAATTTTCAGGCGAAGGCGAGAAGAAAAAAGATGCCCTGTCGGCATTTGATTTCCAGTTTGATTTGGGTCCTGCCGAAAAAATATTTGGTCCAGGTGGCGTAAAACTGCAGCCGCGCGGCGACGTTACTTTAAAGGCTGCCATAAATCGCACTGTTACGGAAAATCCCACAATGATGGAAAGCCAGCGTAATCGCACGGCTTTCGATTTCGATATGCAGATAAATGCCAGCGTTACGGCTTCGGTGGGCGACAAGTTGAATTTCGACATGAACTACAACACGGAATCTGTTTTCGATTTCGACACAAAAAAACTGAAACTGGCTTATGCCGGTAAAGAAGACGAGATTGTGAAAGTGCTGGAAGCAGGTAATGTAAGCATGAATACAACCAATTCGCTGATTCGCGGAGGAGCTTCACTTTTCGGCATCAAAACCGAATTGCAGTTTGGCAAACTGACTGTTGGCGCAATTTTTTCACAGCAGGAATCACAGTCGCGTTCAATATCTTCAAAAGGCAATGTACAGACAACCCCTTTTGAAATAAGCGCCGACAGTTACGACGAAAACATGCACTTCTTCATCGGGCATTATTTCCAAGCCACGTATGACGAGGCAATGAGTAAACTGCCCTACATCAAATCGGGGGTTAGAATCAGCGAGCTGGAAGTGTGGATAACGAACAAACGTTCCAATTTTAATCAGGCTCGCAACATTGTAGCCTTTACCGATTTGGGCGAACATAACCATATTGAGAATACGGCGTTTGTTCACCCTTCTTCGAGTCGCGATTCACTGCCCGACCAGCAAAACGCCAACGACCTGTATTCCAACCTTATCGCCAATTATTCCGGAATACGCGATATAAGCCGCGTAAACCAGATTTTTGAGGCTACGCCAATGCGTGGAGGACAGGATTATGAAAAAGTTGAGAACGCCCGAAAATTAGAACCAAACGAATATATTTTCAACGACCAGTTAGGTTATATCAGTCTTCGTACGCCGCTGCAGGCTGACGAAGTTTTGGCTGTTGCATACGCATATACCTGCAAAGACAAATCCTACCAGGTGGGCGAACTTTCGCGAAACAGCCAGGAAACGCTTATTTTGAAACTTGTGAAAGGTACGTCGATGTCGCCAGCTTCCATGAACTGGAACTTGATGATGAAAAACGTATATTCTATCAGCAACCGTAATATTGAAAAAGACAAATTCCGGCTGGATATTCAGTATAAAAACGATTCTACAGGAATATATCTGAATTATATTACGGAAGGTAAAATAGCAAATAAACGACTGCTGGAGGTAGAAAACTTAGACCGTCTTGATTCGCGCAACGAACCCTATTCCGACGGATTCTTCGATTATGTGGAAGGATATACGGTAAATTCGCAGTGGGGAAAAATCATCTTTCCAGTAGTTGAACCATTCGGTTCGCATCTGTGGAAGAAAATAGGAGTTGACAGCATTGCAGAAAAATATGTTTATCGGGAACTGTATGATTCGACCCTGACGATTGCTCGCCAAACAGCCGAAAAAAACAAGTTCATCCTGAAAGGCGAATACAAAGGCTCAGGAAGTTCCGATATTGATTTGGGTGGATATAATATAGCCAGAGGTTCCGTGCGCGTAACTGCCAACGGCGTGCTGCTGAAAGAAAATGTGGATTATGTGATGGACTACACAACAGGTAAGGCAAAAATCATCAATCCCGCTTATGAAAATGCCAAAATAGACGTATCCTCCGAAAACCGTTCCATGTTCGGAATGCAGCGGAAAACAATGATGGGGCTTAACCTGAACTACGCTTTTTCCCCAAAATTCAATCTTGGGGCAACGATAATGAATTTGAGCGAAATGCCCATGACACTGAAAACAAATCCGGGCGAAGAATCCATCAACAATACGCTGTTTGGTTTTAATACTAATTACACAACAAGTTCATATCTTTTGACAAATATATTGGACAAGCTGCCGTTTGTTAACTTAACAGCTCCGTCGCAAATTACTTTCACAGCCGAATATGCCCGCCTTATTGCAGGGCATTATAAAAGCAAATATGGCGGCGACCATTCGTATATCGACGATTTTGAAAAGGCTAAAATGATAAGCGACCTCCGTTCCCCGTATTCGTGGATGCTGTCGGCAACGCCTTCCATGTTTACTGAATCAAAATATTCCAACGACGTCAGGTATGGCAACAACAGGGCTTTGCTGGCATGGTATTATATCGACGGACTGTTTACAAGAAAATCGTCACTTACGCCCTATCATATCAAAAACGACCTGAACCAGCTGTCGAACCATTACGTCAGGGAAATACAGGAATCGGAACTTTTCCCAAACAGGGATCAGCGCTACAATGAATCGGCAACCATACCCGTCCTCAATCTGGCTTATTACCCAAAGGAACGCGGACCATATAACCTGGATGCAGACGGAATGAATCCTGACGGCACACTGTCGAATCCGCAGAGGCGCTGGGGCGGCATTTTCAGGAAAATAGACAGCAGCATAACCGATTTTGAAGCAAACAATGTTGAGCATATCGAATTTTGGCTGATGGACCCGTTTATCTACAATCCAAATTCTTCGGGCGGAGATCTATATTTCAATCTGGGCGAAGTGTCGGAAGACATATTGAAAGATGAAAAAAAATTCTTTGAAAACGGATTGCCAATAGATGGCGATACAACAAAAGTGGAAAAAACCGTATGGGGCGTTGTGCCGAAACAGCAGTCGCTGGTATATGCTTTCGACGTTACAAACCGCAAAATGCAGGATGTGGGACTAAACGGATTAAGCACCGACGACGAATTAAAACATCCAACATATATCGAATATTTGAATAAACTGCGCGCCAAATTAAGCCCCGATGTTATTGAGGCTATGGAAAGAGACCCGCTCTCGCCGTTGCGCGATCCATCCGGCGATAACTACCACTATTTTAGAGGCTCGGATTTCGACGCTCAGGAAGCTTCTGTCCTTGAACGCTACAAACATTATAACGGAACGGAAGGAAATTCAGCCGACGGCAACGATTCGCCCGAAAGCTATCCAACTGCAGCTACGGTAGTTCCCGACGTGGAAGACATAAACCAGGATAATACGCTCAACGAAAACGAAAAATATTTTGGATACAGGGTTTCAATACGTCCAAAAGATTTCGTTGTTGGAGAAAATTTCATCGTTGACAAACGCGAAACAACTCCGCTCCTGAAAAACGGAAAAACAGAAACAGTGAACTGGTATTTATTTAAAATACCAATAAACGAATTTTCGGAACAGCGCGAAATCAGGGATTTCAAAACGATTCGTTTTATGCGCATGTTCATGACTGATTTTGCCGATTCAGCCATTTTGCGTTTCGCTACGCTGGAACTGGTTCGTGGCGACTGGCGCGTTTATACGAAAGATTTGTTCAATCCGGCTCTTCCTCCGGTTGCCGGTTCTCAAACAAGCGTAAACCTTGCAACAATCAATATTGAGGAAAACGGCGATAAACAGCCTGTCAATTATGTTATGCCTGCCGGCGTTAACAGGATGATCGACCCCGGACAGCCTCAGCTCCGCATGGAAAACGAACAGTCGCTGGCAATGCAGATTACGCGGCTTTCGTCGGGCGATGCGCGGGCTATTTACAAGAATACAGGCTTGGACAGCCGTCAATACCGCAGGTTGCAGATGTTTGCCCATGCCGAAAAATTAGCGGGCGACCCGACTGAAATTCAAGACCGCGAACTGTCGCTATTTTTGCGGCTGGGTTCGGATTATAAAAATAATTACTACGAATATGAAGTGCCTTTGCAGCTGACTCCTGCCGGAAAATATTCGCAAACCAGCAGCGCCGACATGGAAACGGTGTGGCCTACGTCGAACATGTTCGATTTCCCATTTGAATATTTAACCAATCTTAAATTGCATCGCAACAGGGAAAAACGGAAAGAAGGTTCGGGAGTAACATATTTTACGCCCTATTCGGAATACGATCCGGTTAAGCCAATGAATAAAATGACGGTAGTTGGAAATCCTACTATCTCAGATATTAAAGTGATTATGATTGGCGTCCGCAATAATTCGCAGGGAGCAAAATCGGTTGAAGTATGGTTCGACGAATTGCGACTGACAGAGTTTAATGAAGATGGCGGCTGGGCTGGAAACGCCAACCTTTTTGTGGGGCTTTCCGATTTGGGATCCGTCAATCTTACCGGCAGGAAGGAAACAGCCGGTTTCGGCAGCCTCGATCAGGGAATTATGGAACGCAACCTCGACGACAAACAGTTCGTGAGCGTATCAGCGCAGCTGGAAATAGGTAAGTTCTTCCCCGAAAAAGCCAAAGTTAGCCTGCCCGTTTATTTCTCCTACAGCGAAGATGTTGTAAGTCCAAAATATAATCCTTTAGACCAGGATATTCTGTTGAAAGACGCTCTGGATGCGGTATCAACGCAGTCGGAGAAAGATTCCATCAAAAGTTTTGCCTTAGATAAAAAAACACAGCAATCATTAGATATTAATAATGCACGAATAGGTATAACAAGCAAAACGCCAATGCCTTACGATCCGTCAAATTTCACTTTCGGATATTCCGAAACCAAAAGCAATATACAAAACGCCACAACGGAATACGAAATGCAAACCGATACGCGCTATCTGTTTACATACAGCTATTCACCGATGATAAAGCCATGGCAACCGTTCAACCGGACAAAAAGCGCCGATTCCAACACAAGTCCCGTTTCAAACAGAAATTCCCTGCCCGGTAAGAACCAGTCGTCGTCAGGTGGCGGGTCTAAAAATAAATTTTTCAAGGAAATTGGAATAGGCTACCTGCCAAAAAATATATCATTTACTTCCGATATTCACCGCAATTATTTCGAGTTGCAACTCAGGGATATTAATACAATGGGAGAATATAAAATACCCGTTTCTTTCAGGGAAGATTTTTTATGGAACAGGGATATATCCATTCAGTGGGATTTAACAAAAAATTTGCTTCTGAATCTTGCAACAGGAACGGAAGCGCGGATTGATGCTCCACACGTACAGGTCAATAAAAAATTAAACTACGACGATTATTCATTATGGAAAGATTCGATATGGAAAAGTATAAGCAGCTGGGGTACGCCATTGCACTATAACCAGCGATTTTCAGCGAACTACTCCATCCCGTTTAAAAACATACCGGCTCTTAATTTCATCAATGCAGGACTGTCATATACTGCAAATTACGATTGGGATAGAGGCGCCGTTGTGGAAGATGAAGACGTTGAAGTAGGCAATACTGTTCGCAATTCGCGCACAATAGGAATTGAAAATGCAAGCCTAAACTTGTTGAACCTTTACAATAAAAGTAAATTCCTGGAAAACGTAAACAAAAAATATACCCTGAACAAGTCGGCAAATGCGCGAAACAGCAATGTGCGGAAAACGGCTGCCGATCAGGATAAAAAGAAAACAGATCCGGAAAAGGAAAAAAGGAAAAAGAAATACGAAGGAGAAGTACAGCTTAACATGGATTCGGCAACCCTTGTGCGCCACTCATTGGATAACAAGCGTTTGCGCGTAACTGCACGTGGCGCCGACGGCAGACTGTATAACATCGAATACAAGAAAATAGACAACAATTCAATAGCAATTAAAAACAAAGATTCCGTTAAACTCAAACTGGTAATAACGCAGTTACCTCCGCTGGAAGATGAAACATGGTATAAAATGGCTCAGATAGCAGCTCGCGGTTTGATGATGGTGAGAAGCGTGGGCTTTTCCTATAACCGGACAACAGGTTTGATGCTGCCAGGATTCCGCCCTTCCATCGGCGATTTTACAGGTCAGGGCGGTACGTCTTCAGGCAGCGCTCCGGGATGGGATTTTGCATTCGGCTTAACGGGTATAGATTATATCGACAGGGCAAACCGAAACGACTGGCTGATAAAAAATACTGATAACAATATCACGCCTGCAATGTATGAAAAAACGGAAACGTTCAATTTTACAGCTCTCCTGGAACCTTTTGCGGGAATGAAAATTAACCTCACAGCTTCGCGGGTCGACTCGCGAAGGGATGAAGTTTATTATATGTATAACAATCCGGCTCCAAGATTCAACGGCAATTTCAATATGACCACAATATCGTTACGTTCAATATTTGAGAAAGCCGATTCTAAAAACGGTTATTATTCCAAATCATTCGAAGATTTCCTTAAAAACAGGCAGATAATAGCCAGCCGATTAGAAAATATTTACAGCGGAGTTCGTTATCCATCCACAGGATTTATGGAAGGAAACAGTAGCGCCGGTCAGCAATACAATCCCCTCAACGGCGCAGTCGATTTAAACTCTGTAGACGTGCTTGTTCCTGCCTTCTTTGCCGCATACGCAGGAGGAAATGCCAACAAAACGAGCCTTTCTTTTTTCCCTGCCTTAAAGCAGCTTCTTCCAAACTGGACGGCAAGTTATGAAGGTCTGATTCAAGTACCAGTAATAAAAAAGTATTTCAAATCGTTCGTTCTTGATCACAAATACAGATGTACATATTCAATAGGCTCCTACAATTCTGTTCTCGACTGGGTTGGAGCTGGCGACGGAATCGGATTTATCAGAGACGTTGCTACTAATAATCCCCTTCCTTCTTCGCCTTTCAGTATTATGGCTGTTAGCCTCATGGAAGGATTTGAGCCTCTTATCGGTCTCAATTCGCTGTTTAACAACAATATGACATTAAAAATGGATTACAAGACAAATCGGAATATAAGCCTGAATATATCTTCCTACCAGATTGTGGAAAGGATCAGCGACGAATTTGGCGTTGACGTGGGCTACCGATTTGAAAATTTCAATAAAGTCCTGAAACTGCCTAAAACAGGAGGTGAAAACTTCAATAATGAATTTCGTATTTCTGCCGGCGTTTCCTATAAAAAATCGCACGACCTGATTCGGAAAATTGCAGAAAAACTTACGCAGGCAACTCAGGGAAATTCACAGACAACCATCAAATTAACAGGCGATTACAATATGAGCCGCCTGCTTGTTTTCCAGGTTTTCTACGACAGGCAAGTTAGTAAACCCCTGGTTTCATCTACTGCATATCCCTTAACAAAATCAAGTTTCGGAATAAGTTTAAAAATAAGTTTATCAAGATAAGTTACTATTAAACATAGAAAAATATGAATAAAATTTGGATTATACTGTGTCTGGCGCTGCTGCACTTCCCTTTGCGCGGCGCAGAAAATGAAGAGAAAGAAGAGAAAAAATCGGTTACGGAGAGCGTAATTTCCTGGTATATGGATAATATGAATTACGGGACAGTAACATTGCTTATGGCGGTGGAGAGTTCATTTATTCCTTTCCCGTCGGAAGTAGTAGTTCCTCCGGCGGCGTATAAAGCGCGCGAAGAGGGCAGTGGAATGAGTGTGGCGGGAGTTATATTTTTTGCTACGCTTGGGGCGCTGATAGGGTCTGTATTTAATTATTTTCTTGCGCTGTGGCTGGGTCGTCCGCTTATATATCGCTTTGCGGAAAGCCGTTTAGGTCGGATGTGCCTGTTGAGCAAGGAGAAAGTCATGCGGGCAGAAGCTTACTTTGTGAAGCATGGAAATATATCGACATTCATAGGTCGTTTGGTGACGGTAGTTCGCCAGTTGATTTCTATTCCGGCGGGACTGGCGCGTATGAATTTCGGAGCGTTCCTGCTGTTTACAGTTCTTGGCGCAGGTATTTGGAATGTTATCCTGGCTGCATTTGGGTATTTGGCGCACGGTCAGGCAGATATGATAAAACGTTACAGCAGCGAGCTTTCCATCGTAATTATTGGATTATGCGTGCTGTTTGCGATTTATATTGTTTATAACGGTTTTATTAAGAAAAAGAAAAATCAGGCGACGGATGTATAGGGAGGTGCAAATTCGTATTTTGCACGTAAACTGCAAGGTATGTTTTTGTACAACGTCATTACGAGCGTTTTAGCGAAGCAATGACGATACATAAAATTAAACCGCATAAAGAGTATAAACTTTCCAGGTCTTCATGACTTGGAAAGTTTTTTTATGGCTAAGATTTGTCTAACCACAAAGAGAAAAACCTGTCATAAACATAATAAGCGTCATTTTCATCTTTTATAATCAACATCTTATCTATCAATGCTTTCAAAGCCTGTCGCACGCTGCTTGGAGCGGTAAGATTGTGCTTTTTCATAAAAGCCTGCTCGGTCGGCTCCAATACTTTGCCTTCCATTGCAATTGCCCGTAAAAGTCGCAGTTGTCCTTTGGCAAGCATCTCACAATAAGTTTTATATGTGGCGTTTTCCTCTTCTAAAATATCTTCAATTATAGAATTAACCGACTGCTCTGTCGGCAGTTCGATATTTTTTGCAAACAGATGATTCAAAATCAGCTGAATATACCAGGTATGCCCGAAAAGCTTATTGTATATATAATCAAACAGTTTATTATCAATTGTTTTACCATAATCTGAAAACATTTTTACGGCAAAATTGCGGTATGTTTCAATGGGTAATTCTTTCAATCCGATTTTTTGCGTACTTTGATAAAACGGTCGTCCGGCAGAAGAAAACATTTCGTCCATCAAGTGCTTTTTACTTCCGGCAAAAATAAAATTCACATTAGGCAAAAATTGAATATACGACCGCAAAAGCGCTTCAACTCCTTTTTCTGTATATTCGCTAATTTGCTGAAATTCATCAATGGCAATGTAAATTCTGCGATTTGAAGATTTTAAATAATCGAAAATTTCCTGCAAACTCTGTTCTGCCGCCTGCGCCTGAATATCCAGACTGAGCGACGGTTCGCCTGTTACAGAATCAAAACTGAGCGATGGACGAATACTTTTGAATAAAGCGGAAAGATTTTTCATCATTTTTTCCGAAAAATCATCCAGTTTGCCAATAACCGTTTTACCGAAAAGAGTTACGAAATCGTACAAATTTTGTGTTGAAAAAATATCAAAATAAAAACAGCGAATATCCCTGTTTTGCTCTTTCAAGTTGTAAAAAACGTGATGAATCAAGCCCGTTTTCCCTATACGGCGCGGACTTATAAGGGTTACATTTCTGCTGTTTGCCAGAGCTTCAATCACTTTTGCCGTTTCACGTTCACGGTCGCAGAAATAAGTTGGACTATTGTAACCTGCTATTAAAAAAGGATTTACGAGTTTTTGAGCCATAGTTCTTTATAAAACATAAAATATGAAACATAAAATATGAAATGCAAAGATAGCGTTTTTTCTTGATTGTTTCGCTAACGTTGCATAAAATTATACAGCGTAAAGTTTAATTAAGTGGCAAACGCATCGACAGTAATATCCTTCCAGTTTACAAATTTCACATCATGATAAGAAAAAACAAAATTTTCAAACAGATTACCTTTCAAATAAAAATTTTCCAACTGTTTTTCGTTCTCAATGCGAAGTAGCGGAACATGCCAACCCCGTATCGTAGAAATATTGCCCGCCCTACCCGCACAGAGTTTCACAAATTTCACAAAAACATTCAGGTTTTCAATATTTTTAAAAGACGAAAATTTTTTTAAGTGCATATTGGCATTTCCCGTCAAGAAACAGAACAGCAACAATTCCTAAAAATT
>JAIRPX010000187.1 GCA_031256775.1 Dysgonamonadaceae bacterium | reverse complement strand
TTATACACAGAACCTAAGGCTTCGGCAGCATCTTCCAGAACAGGTATTTCATATCGACGCGAAATTTCGAGAATTTCGTCCATTTTTGCAGGCATACCGTAGAGATGTACCGGAATAATAGCTTTCGGCTTTTTGCCTTTCCGCAGCCTGTCGCGAATAGCTTCTTCCAGAAATACAGGCGACATGTTCCACGTATCCTGTTCACTATCAACAAAAACAGGGGTTGCGCCCAAATAACGAATGGGATTACACGAAGCTGAAAAAGTAAAGCTCTGGCACAGGACTTCATCGCCAGGCTGAACGCCAAGCAAAATCAGTCCAAGATGTAAAGCAGCCGTTCCTGCGTTCAGGGCAACAACGTGATAACCGGAATTTAAAAATGTTTCCAAATCTTTTTCAAAGGCATCAACATTGGGACCTAACGGTACGACCCAGTTGGTATCGAAGGCTTCCTGAATGTATTTTTGTTCCTGTCCACTCATGTGGGCGAGGGAGAGGTAGATACGAGGGGTGGTCATAAGTATATTTTATTATATTTACTCAATAGAAAAGAATCCCCGTGTCCGGGATAAACCACAGTTGTTAAAGGATATTTATTTAGAATAGATTCAATACTGTCCTGTAATTTTTCAGAAGAGCCTTTTTTCTTTGGTATGAATGGCTTATATTGCATAAGCGTGTCGCCTGTAAAAAGATTGTCATCTATCGAAAAACATACGGAACCATCACTGTGACCAGGAGTTGGGATAAAATAAATGTCATATTCATTCCATTTCAAAACACAGTTTATATCTTCAATAAGAATGTCCACTTTTTTCACTGCATATTCATAATTTGAATCATCGTAATAAAACTGAAAATATGCCCTTCCTTCCTTTGGAAGCGCATCCCTGCAGAACCTTGAACATACTATTTTGGAGTTGTACTTATCCAACAAAGTATTGCAGCCCCACGTGTGGTCTGTATGTTCGTGCGTCAAAATAATGTACTCAGGAAATATTGCATTTTTATCCATATAATCTATTATTATCTTGCAATTTTCCGTTCCAGGATCCACAATTATACAGTTCCTTGAACTGCTGTTATGTATGATATAACAGTTGGAAGTCATTAATTCATTTATAAAGCGTTTAATAACAAGCATAATATAATCAAAAGTTGAAAATAACTCCACCCCACGAATATCCCAGTCCTGGCGCTGCAGACATTACTTTATGTCCGCGTTTAATATTTTTATCATCCAGCGCTTCCCGCAAGGCTATTGGAATGGTTGAAGATACAGTATTTCCTGTATTTTCATAAAAGCAGTAAAACTTATCCTCACTGATTTTGAGTTTTTTACGCAATAAAGACATGATATATTTATTTGCCTGATGAAATACAAATAAGTCAATATCATCTTTATTTACTTTGTTTTTCTTAAATATATCTTCTATTAGTGGAGGAAAATAATCCAGTGTATAATTCAATATTGCAGAACCGTCCATATACAGATAATCCGAAGATTTAGGATTTCCATAATCATCAAAAGACAGATCGTTGAAAAGATTTTTATTGCGTGATGCACCTGTTTTCAAAATCAAATTTTCAGCGCCACTGCCATCTGTACCAAAACTGAAATTACCTATTTCAGCAATACCCTCAATACTAACCAGAGTAGCAGCTGCTGCATCCCCGAATATTGTCCGGTTTCCCTTGTCGCGAGGATGAATATATTTTGAATAGGTTTCCGACGTAATTACTAAAACATGTTTCGCCATATTTCCTGTAATCAATCCTTTTGCAAGAGATACTGCAAAAATAAATCCCGAACATCCCAAATTAATGTCAATTGCGCCAATTGATGTCGACAGTTTTAAACGATCCTGTATGATACATGCCGATGTAGGAAGAAAATAGTCTGGGCTTTGAGTGCAAAATATCACATAGTCGATTTGTCCCCTGTCTATGGAATGTTCCTCAAATAATTTTTCAGACGCCTTGACAGCCATGTCTGTTGCCGTTTCGTCGTCGGCAGCAACATGTCTTTCCCTTATTCCAATTTTGTTATTTATTTTATCTACCGTCCATTCGGGAAATTCCCGAACAATTTGATCGTTACTTATAATTTTTGATGGAAGATAATAAGATATAGCTCTAATATACGCCTGCATACTATTCATATTTCATTTAATTCCAATATTTGACAATCGCCAATGTTAAGCAGTGCCGTTCCATAAGTAAAACCGGCTCCAATTGCATTCATAAGAACAGTATCATTTTTGCGAATGAGTTCTCTATTTTCAACCATTGTTAAAGGGATTGATACCCCTGCCGTATTTCTATATTTGTGAATAGAGCGCAACACTTTTTCAGAATTGACTTTCAGCTTTTTGGTGATATAATCCATCATGAATCTGTTGGCTTGATGGAAAGCATACTTATCTATATCATCTATATTTACATCTGCAAAAGCAAGTAACCGCCTTACATCTTTAGGCAATTCTGAAATAGCAAAGCTAAATACATCCATACCGTTCATAACAACCTGTTCCAGATTCCTTTTACTGCCATCTTCATATTCTGTCTGCTGTAAGGTTTCACAGGAACTCATCATGCGGCTGCCGCCTGCCGGAATAATTACGGAACCAATATAGGCGCCATCTGTATTCATTGAAAACCAGCTGTTACCATACTGCTCTCCTTTAGTAATAAGAGAAGCTATTCCTCCATCTCCCAATAATAAACCGGTTGATTTATCATTCAGTGAAATCGTTTTAGACAGCGTATCGCCGACAAGCAGTAAAACATTATTAACTGCAGGCAGTTGAAGAAAGGTATAAGCCATCAGTAAGCCGTGAATAAATCCTGAACATGACATGTTTACATCATAAACAATGGTTGTTTTCTTTAATCCAAGTTTATTCTGTAAAATAATTGATGTACCTGGTAATTTGTAATCAGGAGTTTGACTTATAAACAGCAATACGTCTATATCGTCTTGACCAATATCAATAGTTTCAAACAGTCTTACTGCCGCATCGCAGCATAAATCCGAAGCGCATTTATCTCTGTCAATAAAACGTCTTTCTTCAACTCCGGTCGTTTCTATAAATTTGTCAATTTGTTCTTCGGAAAAATAATCTGTAAGTGAACGTGTCTTGACTACAGTTTTAGGAACGGTTGCACTGACAGCTCTAATTCCTACATTATTAAATTTAATCAATGCCATAAATGTTTTTTATTAAACCAGTGTGTAACCTCCATCAATAATAAGGTTTATTCCCGTAATCCAGCTGGATGCATCAGAAAGGAGGTATACCGCGCCATAAGCAATATCTTCAGGTGTGCCTAACCGCTTGAGTGGATAGCGACCATACATTGTTTCTTCCAGTTGTTCTTTGGAGAAAACCGTATTTGATAATTCCAGTATCCGTGTCGGAACCAATCCAGGATTGATACTGTTTACACGGGTACCCTGTGCGGCAAGCTCAAGCGCAGCGCTCTTGACAAAACCGCTGATAGCTCCTTTTGTTGCAGAATAAGGCGCTTCTCCGATATTGGCAACGCACACGCCGGAAATTGAAGAAATAAATACAATAGACGACCTCTTTTGAAGTTTTTTTGTTTTAACCAGTAAGGAAGTTAAAAGAATCGGCGCAACTGCATTTATATTTAAAATATCTTCCAGCAATTCCCTGTTAATGAATTTTACGCTGGATATTTTTAGTATTCCGGCGCTGTGTACGCAACCGTTTATTTCCGGTAATTCCGTAACTATCCGTTCTATTTCTTCCTGTTTTGCCAAATCTGCCTGAATGATGGCGTGTCCTTCTCCCGACAAATTATCATAAGTTTCCTGCAAACGCTGTTCATTTCGTCCGATTATGATAACTTTTGCTCCCATTCTGGAACACTCAACGGCAATTCCTCTTCCTATGCCGGAAGAGGCGCCGGTGACGAGTACGGTTTTCCCTTCAAGGGAATAGGGATTACTCATAACTATTTTTGGTTTGCGTTATTGAATAAATCTTCGATGGTATTACTGGAACGGATGTCCGCGCCTGTAATCCTTTTATCCAATTTTTCATCTACCATAGCGATTATGGATAAAGCCGTTAAAGATCCCCATTCTTCCAAATCCTTGAAAACTGTTTGAGGGGTAAACTGTTCAATCGGAGTTTCATCAAATTCCGAACCAAATGCGAATACAAATTCTTCGAGTGTCATAATTTTTATATTTATTAATTTAACTTTTTTTTATATCTGTTCAAAAAGGATTGATATTTTTATAATCAGGGATTTCCCATAATGTTGTTACATGTAAATCGGGATACATGCGGGCAACAATTTTTTGCAGTGTATCATCTGTACCTGCTTCAAAAAAACGGGTTACTCCATAACTTACCATGTTATGTACCATATTTGTCCAAAGTACGGGATGTGTTATGTGGTAAATAAGATTGTTTTTGATTTCTGCAGGATCGGTATGTATTTTCCCATCCACACACTGACAGACTGGATAAACAGGTTTTTTAAACTCTGTATTTTCAATAATTTCACCTAATTCTATTCTGGCTTCTTCCATATAGGGAGAATGAAAAGATCCGCCTATCGCCAGGGGAACAGCTTTTTTTGCGCCTTCGGCTTTAAATGTTTTACAGGCTATACGTATGCCTTCTTTTGAACCTGTGATAACAACCTGTCCTGGACCGTTATAATTTGCAAAATAGATTGGTTCGCCGGATTCCTCCGAAATCTCCTGTAGCCTTTTTTGAATATATTCATCGGGAAAACCAATAATAGCCCCCATTGCTGTTTTGAATTTGTCACAAACTTTTTGAGCTATCAAGGCTCTGTTTAATACAAGATTTAATCCATCTTCAAAGGAGATGGTTTTATTCACTACCAATGCAGCAAATTCTCCCAAGGAATGACCGGAAACAATATCCGGAATAATTTCATTTTGTGACAGGGCGGTTACAACCTCATACAAAAATACGGCAGGCTGCGTATTTTTTGTTTCCATCAGTTCTACTTCGTCGCCGTAGAACATAACATCAGTTATACGCCAGCCCAAAAAATGATTTGCCTGTTCAAACATGTCTTTTGCTTTGGGAAAATTATCATACAGGTCTCTGCCCATTCCCCGTTTCTGGCAGCCTTGTCCCGGAAATATTAATGCGTTCATTTTAATATGATTTTTTTTGACTGTTTAGATTGGACGCGCAGGGTTACCAAAAACAGTAACTCCCTCTTTAACACGCCGTATAACAAAACTTGTTGCTCCAATTGTTGCATAATCCTCAACAACTGTCCTGTGATTAAGGATAGCTCCGGTATGTATGGTTACGCAGTTCCCGATTTTTACTCCTCCTATGCACAGGACATATATATCAATCCTGGCATAATCGCCAATTGAAACATCATGTCCTATACCTGAAAAAGATTGAATAAGAGCAAAATTTCCAACAGTTGCAAGAGAACCTATCTGTGCGTATGGAAAAACAAGACATCCTGAACCGATTTTAGCTGTCGGGTTAATTAACGCTGTTGGATGAACAAGCGAGATAAAATTACCTCCCTTATTTTTAATGATTTCCGTACATTTTTTTTTGATAAGTACATTTCCAATAGAACATACAAAAAAATCATTTTTTTCAATCGTATAATTTTCTACGCTGCTCAATACGGGTGGGTAATAATCGCCCAATCCATCAAGGGAATGAATATTATCGTCCAGGAAACCTTTTATTATATAATCATTCTTATAACCATCGCATTGAACTGCTAAATTATAAACTTCCCGTCCCATTCCTCCTGCGCCAATTATGATAAGATTCTTCATATCCTGTTCAATTATTACCGTTAAAGGGAACCATAAAGCTGATATTTCCTTCCTTATATATCCCCTCTCGGATGATTATTTTTTTTAATGTGATAAAAAACACTGTCATATCTACTTTTAATGACATGTTATCAACATACCATACATCATATTCAAATTTCTGTTTCCATGATATGTCATTGCGCCCGTGACACTGCGCCCATCCTGTTATTCCCGGTTTAACCTTATGTCGCCGAGCCTGCTCCGGAGAATAAAGCGGTAAATATTGAGGCATCAAAGGTCGTGGTCCAATCAAACTCATATTTCCTTTAATGACATTAATTAATTGCGGTATTTCATCCAAAGAAGTTTTGCGGATAAAGCCGCCAATTCTAGTTAACCGTTCTGCATCCGGAAGTAGATTTCCACTTGCATCTTTTTTATCATTCATTGTTTTAAATTTAATTACTTTGAAAATCTTTTCATTCTTTCCAGGACGTGGCTGAAAAAAGAACGGCTTGCCATTATTCGCAAAACAGAGCAAGACTGTAACAATCAAAAAAATTGGAGATATGATAATAAAACCGGACAGGGATAAAATAAAATCAAGCAGGCATTTAATGCAGTTTCTGTACATATTCAAAACATGGATACAATATTATAAAACTTCTCACACAAAATAGACTTGTCAAACTGATTCTCTGCCAGTATACGTGAATTATTTCCCATTGTTTTTACGACTTCCGGATGCGATTTCAAATAGAGAATTTTTTCTGCCAATTCTTC
>JAIRPX010000095.1 GCA_031256775.1 Dysgonamonadaceae bacterium | reverse complement strand
ACCTTGTTGAACAAAGCACTGTTGTAGGAATATGCTCCCATACAGTAGCGCAGGTTAGCGGAAAACGTCAATTTTTTATATCTCGCAGTCAACCCGATAATGCCTTCCAGATCGGGACGGGTATTGGCTACAACAACCCTGTCGTCGGGATTGTAAACGAAAGTAGGCTCGCCGCTTTTCGTCAGGAAAATTTCACGCCCGCTTGAAGGATCTATTCCCAGCGAACGCACCGCCCACAAGTCCGTAGGACTGTTCCCATCCATATAGTGTTGTAGCGATTGCAGCGAAAACTGCGAGTTCTCTTCCTGTTTATATGCTTCATTCAAAGCTTGTAAAGCGTCGCCAAATCCTCCATAAACGCTCCTGTTGTGCGCTCCCGTCAGGCGAATGCTCAGCAAGATGTTGTCTTTCCTGTGATTAATAATATTGTACATTATTTTAAACTCATATCCGTCGGTATTCAAGCGACCCAGATTGAGCGGATAATTCGGCACTCCGGTCGATGGCTTCTGCGTTAGCTGGACAACCTGCGGATCTGTTTTGTGCTTATATACATCGAATGTTATTTCGAGGTTTTCATTCAATATACCAAAATCTAATCCTGCTCCCTGTTTTGTTACAATTTGCCACTGCAAATCAGGATTCCCAATCTGGGAAAGCCAGGAAGACTGTCCGAAAAAGTTACTGCCAACATAATATGAATAAACCGATTCGGTGATTACGTTAATGTCCTGCGTTCCATTCTTGCCGTAGCTTGCACGCAATTTCAGGCGGCTCAGCCAGTTGCAGTCTTTAATAAAGGCTTCCCTGTCCACATTCCACCCAAGTCCCGCCGACCAGAACGACTGGAAACGTTTGTTACGCCCGAAATTACTTCCACCTTCCAGATCGTAGTTCAAATCCAGCAGGTAACGGTAATCGTAATTATAGTTGAATGCGCCGAGTACGCCAACATTCCTGGTCATCCGCGATTGATAAGCCGGTCTTGATCCCTGTTCGTAGGAAAATGACTGCGATGGATACCCGACCGAACCTTCCGGAAAACCAACGGCTACAAAGGCTTCATTAGTACTGTTCCATTCTTCAATATTGGCTCTGGCAATAAGCGTAAAGTTATGTTTTTTAACGGATTTCAGGTAATTTGCCGAAAGATTTGCATCGTAAGAAGTTTGCGTTGTATAACTGCTTCGGTAAGTCCCTTTTTCATAATATGCTTTACCGTCGAATGACGAATGAGACGGGTCTTTGAAATCGACTCGATTGTTGGATTCGCGCCTAAGACTTAAAGCGCCTTTCAGCAGCAAATCGCGGTTAATTCGCCAGTCGATTGAAGTATTGTTGGTTACAATAAATATATTATTATCCCCGCGCGAATTTAACATGGCGTTGTAGAGGGGATTGACTGCTGCGTCGGTAGTTCCCAGATTGTCGAGATATTTTGGAACGGAGCCGTCGGAATTTCTTTTGGTAAAATAAGGGTTGGCTCCGGCAAAATCGGAGAAAGATCCCCACGAACCCTCGTTCCCTGCTGTTCCCTGTACGGATATATTGTTTTGAATATTAAGCCCTTCCACGCCGCGATAAACCAGTCTGAGGTTTCCCCCGTATGTTTCGCGACCGGAACCTTTCATCACTCCCTGATTGTTCCTGTAATTAACGCCTGCGATATATTGCAAGTCGTTTCCTCCTGAAAGCGTCAGGGAATGGCTTTGCGTAAATGCCATTCTTACCGGCTCGCTTAACCAGTAGGTATCTACTCCCGACACAACTTTTGCCAGACGGTCGTAATATATTTCCTGTAGATACTGGTTGTTTGACGACTGCACTATTTCAGGCGTAGTAACATCCCCCTGCATATTACCACCCATTGCTCTGTTATATCTTCCGGACAGGCGCTCAAACTCAAGTTTTTCTGCGGCATTCATCATGTTATAGACGCTCAAATCAGGCGCAGCCAGTTGGAAATCGCCGCTATAACTTATAAATACCTGTCCTGCTTTGGGTTTAAGCGTTTCGACGACAACAACTCCATTAGCGCCTTTCACCCCGTAAATAGCCGTAGAACCTGCGTCTTTAAGAAGAGTGATTGATTCTACGCGGTTTATATCCAGATCGTTGATTTCCTGAAGGCTTGCTTCAAAACCGTCAAGAATAAACAGTGGCAGATTACCGGTTATTGCGGCTGCGTCCTGAACGGAAGTGATATTCATGCTTGTCTGTCCGCGCAACTCAATATTAGCCAGAACATTGGGATTAGAACCCGAAAGATTGTTTTCTACAATGACAAAAGCAGGATCCAGACTTTTCAGGCTTTGCAGAACATTGATATTTCCCACAGATTTCAATTCTTCCTGCGTAATGGCTGAATATGAGCCTGTAAAACCGAATTTGTCGCGCTTGATGATACCGGCATTTATCTCAACCGTTCTCAGTTGAGTGTTACTGTATTCCATAACAATTTTGTAGTTTGTAACGCCGTTTTTAAGTTTCAATTCCTGCTGTTTCATACCTATATAGGTGAATATCAGCGACTCGTCCATGTTTTCTACATCAATGGAAAACTTGCCGTCGAAGCTGGCTGCCGTACCGACTGCGTTATTTGATTTCAGTGTAACGCTAACGCCTGCAAGCGGCTCGCCGTCGGAATCGCTAACTTCGCCTGTAATAGCAATTTGCGATTTCCCGCTTTTTTCCTGACGGCTTTTTTCCTGCGGAGCGCTTTTCGATTTCGACACAAAAATCTGCCTGTCGGAAATATAGTATGTATAATCCGTATTCTTGAATACTTCATCAAGAACTTTCTCTATCGTCTGGTTACGTACATTGATCGATACTTTTTTCGACATATCCAGATTATCGTCGTGATACAGAAAAACATACTCGCTTATTTTTTCTATTTCGGAAAATACTTCTTTAATCGTTCTGTCTTTTATATTTATACTCAGTCCGGCGGTTTGCGAATACGAATTATTCGCACAAACAGCATGTATTACCGCCAGAAACAGATAAAAAAGTATTCTTTTCATATTAATTTTATTATATATTGTTATTCCTTACGTTATATTTACCATTCACATATTCTATTTTTACAGGAAATGCAAAAACAAATCCTTCAAATACATCTTCCAGCTTTTCTTTTAAATCCATTTTTCCTGAACATTTCAGTTGCGCAACGTCTTCGCTGCATACAATATCAACTCCGTAGTAGTGGGAAAGCCTCGCCATAACGTCTTCCAGTTTAATGCTTTTAAAGATATACAGACCTTCAATCCATGATATATAATCGTTTACATCAACTTTAGAAACGCGACCGTATCCCCTGCTGTACTCATACATTTCAGATGGCGATAAAACGACCTTTTCGCGACTGTTATTCCCAGATATTTCTACGGAGCCGCTAACCAGTGTTATCTGTCTGTTCAGATCCGATTCGTAAGCCGTTACATTGAATTTTGTTCCCAAAACGCGGACGTCCATATCGCTGGTTTTCACGATAAACGGTCTGTTCCCGTCGTGTACAACGTCGATAAATATTTCACCGTCAACGTATATCTCTCTCTTATCTCCTGAAAAATCAACGGGATATATCACTCTTGTGCCTGCATTGACGACTAATTTTGAGCCGTCGGATAAAATCAGGTTCGACCGTTTGCCCTTAGGTACGATTAGCTGGTTGTATGCAGTAAGTTCTTTCTTTGAAATACCCTGCTGAGCCGTTTTTATTCCAGCGGAATCATATACAATGTTGGCGTCGTTTTCTTCTATTTTCAATGTTTTGCTTTCCGATAAAATGATTTGAATATCCTTATTTTCATTTTGAATGATATTTTTACGGGCATAGCTCATTATATCTTGTTGTTGGCGAGGCTGGTAAAGAGAAATTGCCAGCAAAAGAATAGCAGCAATGCTTGCGGCGACGCTGCCGATACGTATTAGCAGTTTGCGATATATTATTTTCCTGTTGGAATCCTGTATATCTTTCCACAAAGAAGACAATTCTGCGTCGTCAACGGAAGAATTGTTGTAGTTGTCAAGCGATTCTATAAAATTCCTGGCGGCACAATATGCTGTTAAGTTTATCTTTCCTTCGTTCTCCAATTTTTTCCAATATGCTTCAGAATCGGCATTTTTGTTCTTTATTGAAGAAATAAAGAACTCGTTCTGAAGAAAATCTTCAAATTCGTATTTTGAGTAATCTATATTTGAATCCGTATGTTGCATAAAATAAAAATGACTTTATTAATCTTTATGATATTATAAAGACTTCCGTATTTTTATTTTATACTCACTTGTTTTGGACTTTTTTCAAAATTTGGTTCAATTTTTTCAGCGCCCGCTGAAGCAGGTTCTGTGTTGACTGATAATTCATGTTCATGAGCGCAGATATTTCGTCGATACTCATGTTCTCGTAGAAACGGTAGTGAACAGCTTCCCTTTGCCTTATGGTCAGTTTGGACAGTATGTTAGCAATTAAGTCCTTATTTATCTGCATAGTTTCATTGATGATGAAATCGTCCTCAATTGAGCCGCTATCTGCTATCTGGAGATATTCATCCTGATCGTATATTGATTCGAAGCCTGTTTTTTGTTTCATTATTGCTGAAATGACGGTATTCCTTAATGCCATGAAAAGATATTCTTTCAGATTATTTACAGGTTTAAGACTTGTATGGTTTCGGTATAGCTTAACAAAAATATCATGGACACAATCTTTTATGAGTTCCCTGTCGGACGTAAACAATAGACCCTGAACGATTAATTTTTTTGCATATTTTTCATAGATTGTGCTGTATGCCTGTATATCTCCGGAAAGGAAACCTTTCCACAGCAAATAATCTTCTGAAATATCGTGGTCTATGTTAAGCATTTTTAACGAAAAAACATTTTTTTGGCAAAGCTACAAGAATTTCCTTAAATCCGCAAATAAAAATGTAAAATATGGATATTCATTGAATCCGCAAAAAGATATTTGAAAAATTATACTTTACACGGTTTAATTTTATGCAATGACGTTGCACGCTTTCGCACTTTGTGTATCTCGTTTATCGTCATGATTGCTTTTCGATAGAGCGGGTTTGCAACACGTGCCGATATAAAAACAGTCACGGCATGGTTAGAAAGCTGCGTCAGCGATGTGTGATTTTATATACCAAGATTCATAAAAATGTTTAGCTAAACTGCTTATAATGAAATAAATACATAAAAACAGTGCCGAAAAATTTGCTAATTCAAAAATACTTCGTACCTTTGCAACCGAAAATTAAATATATGGTAACAGTATCATTAAATATTAATACAGCGATAGCTCCCATCGTATTCCCGTGGGGCAGCGTACACCCTTTCGCACCAAGGATTTGATTCTCTTCATATCCTTTTTTCCTTTTAGTTTTTAATTTTTAATTTTTTTATATGAGCAAATTATA
>JAIRPX010000068.1 GCA_031256775.1 Dysgonamonadaceae bacterium | reverse complement strand
GCAGCGTAGCTGCAACATCTTTTTTTTAACAGCAAATTAATTCATAAACATGAAATGAATAAAAATTAAGGTATCGCAGCTACGCTGCTCTGTTTATATTTCGTACATCCTTTACCGTGCGCTTACGCACACGGCTACAAAGATACTGGCGCTACGCGCCTTCTCGCAAAACACAAGGTTTTGCAGGTGAGCCTATAACTTCTTCCATTCTCCATTCCTTTAACTTCGTCTAACTTCCATACTTTACGCAGTTTAATTTTGTGCAACGTCATTGCGAGCATTAACGAAGCAATCCAGCGCTAAAAACTAAAAACTATATTGAAATTACAAATTATCAGCTACTGCATCTCTTTTCCTCAAAATTGCGTCATAAACTGTAACAAAATGATATTTTATTATAAAACTTCATTTTTCAAATAGTTTTTTAATCCTGTGATAAACAGGATATTAAACAAAATTGTTGATAAAAAAATATATAAATTTTTGAAAATCATTTTTGAATTTCAAAATAAATTATCATCTTTGCACCCATGAATATTATAAAGTCAAATTATATACTTTTATGAAATTTAGTTTACAATTGATTGTGCTATTTCTCTTTATTTCTGTGGGCGCTTATGCTCAACAGACAATAAAAGTGAGTGGCAATGTTATTTCGGCAGAAGATAAAGAGCCGATTATCGGCGCTTCTGTAAAAGTTAAGGATAACCCGTCCATAGGTACGTCCACTAATCTTAATGGAGACTTCACTCTTACCGTTCCAGCTGGTTCAAAAACGCTGGTAATTTCCTATTTAGGAATGAAAGACACAGAAGTTGATGTAAAAGAGCATGTAAATGTAGTGATGCAGACCGGTGATAAAATTTTGGACGAGGTTGTGATAACAACAGGTATGGTGCAGGTAGATAAACGTTTATTTACAGGCGCAACAACAAAAATAGACGCCTCAAAAGCGCTGTTGGGTGGTGTTGCAGACGTTTCACGTTCTCTGGAAGGACGCTCGGCGGGAGTTTCCGTTCAAAACGTATCAGGAACATTTGGTACTGCACCTAAAATTCGCGTGCGTGGAGCTACGTCTATCTATGGCAGTTCAAGACCATTATGGGTCGTTGACGGGGTTATTTTAGAAGATGCTGTGGAAATTTCAGCTGACCAGCTATCGTCGGGTGACGCAGTTACTTTGATTTCTTCTGCTATTGCAGGACTTAACGCCGACGATATTGAAAGCTTTCAGATATTGAAAGACGGTTCTGCAACATCCATATATGGAGCGCGCGCCATGGCGGGCGTTGTTGTCGTAACAACCAAAAAAGGCTCTGCTGGTCATAGCAGCATAAATTATACAGGTGAATTTTCATACCGTTTAAAACCTGCTTACAGGGATTTTAATATCTCTAATTCGCAGGAACAAATGGGTATATATAAAGAAATGGAACAAAAAGGCTGGCTGGAATTTGCCAGCATTGCGAACAGTTCGAGTTCGGGAGTTTATGGAAAAATGTATCATTTGATCAATCAATATGATCGTACGACCGGTAAATTTGGACTTCTTTTCACTAAAAGCGCCATGAATAACTATCTTCGTGAAGCGGAATACCGGAATACCGACTGGTTTGAATTGTTGTTTAACAGCGCTGTTACGCAGAATCATGCAATCAGCATATCCGGTGGTACAGATAAAGCAAAATTTTATACCTCGCTTTCCGTGATGGAAGATCCGGGATGGACTATCGCCAGTGGAGTGGAACGCTATACTTTCAATGCAAATGCAATTTTTGACTTGTCTAAAAATCTTTCGTTAACAATACTAACCAGCGACTCTTACCGCAAACAGAAAGCGCCAGGTACATTAAGTCAGGATATAGACGTAGTGAGTGGAAAAGTAGGACGAAATTTCGACATCAATCCATACAGTTATGCCTTGAACACTTCAAGAACAATGGATCCCCATGAAACATCTACCCGCAACTATGCCGCTTTCAATATTTTTGACGAATTAAGAAATAACTATATTGAATTAGGCGTGGTGGACTTGAAATTTCAGGGCGAAATGAAATGGAAGCCTTTGAAAGGACTGGATTTTGGCGCTCTTTTTTCCTACCGCTCAATTACTTCCGAACAGGAACATTTTGTAAAAAACAATTCAAATCAGGCAAATGCCTACCGCGCCGGTATTATTCCGGAAGACGCAACAATTCGCGAATCCAATCCTTTTCTTTTCAGGGATCCGGATGATCCTAATGCATTGCCTGAAACAGTGCTTAAAGAGGGAGGTATTTATATTAGCGATATTTATAAAACTTCACAGATAGACTTTCGTGCAAGCGTGCAATACATCAATGCTATTAATGATATTCATATATTTAATCTTTTTGGAGGAATGGAATCCAATATCACCGATCGCAACCATGTTGCATGGACGGGGTGGGCATTTGACTATGATAACGGCGGTATTGCATCTTATGACTATCCTCTTTTTAAACAACAGGTTCACGAAAATACTCCATATTACAGCAATTCATGGACTTACGGGCGCAATCTTGCTTATTTTGCACAGGCTTCTTATTCATATAAGGGACGTTATACAGCAAGTGCAACCGGACGTTATGAAGGTAGCAATAAACTTGGAAGATCGCGCAAATCACGCTGGTTGCCTACATGGAACCTTGGATTGGCATGGAATGCTCATGAAGAAGAATGGTTTAAAAATAAAGTATTATCTCACTCTACGTTAAGAGGATCGTATTCATTAACAGCCGACAGAGGACCCTCGTTTGTCACAAATGCGCTTCCTGTTTACCGTCCCGAAAGACCATGGCGTCCACCCGGCGAACTGAAAGAAACGGCAATCAAGCTTGAAGATGGAGAAAATTCGGAATTAACGTATGAAAAAAAGAAAGAATTTAATGTTGGCGTGGATTTGGGTTTCCTGAATAACCGTATCAACCTGGTTGTTGATTATTATGTACGCGACAACTACGACCTGATAGGCACAACCTATACGCAGGGGTTAGACGGTTTTGCGCTCAAATACGCTAACGTAGCCAATATGAAATCGCAGGGGGTGGAAGCAACCATTTCTACTACAAATATTAAAACGCACGATTTCAGCTGGACTACCGACTTGACTTTTTCAAAAGCAGAAAATGAAATTACCCGTCTGGACGCACGTTCTAATGTAATACAGTTAGTATCAGGTAGCGGCTATGCAAAAGCAGGTTATCCTGTTCGGGCTTTGTTCTCTGTTCCTTTTGTAGGATTGAATGAAGAAGGTTTGCCGCAAATCATAAATGAAAAAAATGCAGTAACCTCTACTGATATTAACTTTCAGGAATATGAAAAGTTAGACTTTTTAAAATATGAAGGACCAACCGATCCTACTATCACTGGTGGTTTAGGAAATATTTTTACTTACAAAGGATTCAGGTTAAATACCTTTATTACATATTCTTTTGGAAATGTTATCCGTTTAGACCCCGTTTTCAGCAGCGTTTATTCCGACGTCAGTTCTATGCCTAAGGAATTTAAAAACCGCTGGGTAAAACCGGGCGACGAAAAATATACTGATATTCCTGTCATTGCCAGCCGACGTCAGGTTTATAACAACAGTACGTTAGGCTATGCTTATAATGCTTATAACTATTCAACGGCTCGTATTGCCGACGGTGGTTTTATCCGATTGAAAGAAGTTTCGCTGGGCTATGATATTCCTGGAAAGATTGTAAATAAATTGAGACTGTCAACAGCGTCTATAAAAATACAGGCAACCAATTTGCTGTTGCTCTACGCCGATAAAAAACTGAATGGACAGGACCCTGAATTTTTTAATTCAGGCGGGGTGGCTACTCCAATGCCAAAGCAGTTTACTCTTACAGTAAGATTGGGAATATAATATTTTAGTAAAAACATTAAAGAAAAATAAAATGAAGAAATTTATTTATAATATATCAATAGCGTTAACGGGAATAATATTTTTTTCCTGTAACGATTTCTTGGACAAAGTTCCCGACAACAGGGCTGAAATAAATACGCCTGAACAGATAAGCATGTTGCTTATCAACGGCTATCCTGATCAAAACTATTCGCTTATAGCCGAATTAAGCGGCGATAATCTTATAGATAACACCTCTCCTTCCGATGAATATGGAACTCGTTACAATCTGGCTACTTACGGACGTGCGGACGACGAAGCCTTTGCATGGGAAAGCATTGTGTCCAATACTCAACAGGACAGTCCATTAGCATTTTGGGAAGGTTCTTATCATGGTATTGCCGTAGCGAACCATGCATTGAAAAGAATTGAGGAGCTTGAAGCAGAAGGACGCGGAAATGAACTTCTTGGACAAAAAGGCGAAGCGCTTTTATTGAGGGCTTTCAACCATTTCAATCTTATAAATATTTTTGCAAAGGCTTATCGTAACGATTCATTAAGCAAGCAGGATCCGGGAGTGCCTTATGTTACAAAAGTAGGTAATACAGTAATATCTTCAGAGCCAAGAAATTCAGTAACTGAAGTTTACAAACTTATTGAGAAAGATTTGCTCGACGGTCTGGCTTTAATTGATAATGCAAAATACGCAGTTACCAACTATCATTTTAATAAGAGAGCTGCGTGCGCTTTTGCTGCCCGTTTCTATCTCTTTAAAAGAGATTATCCGAAAGTGATAAAGTATGCAACGGACGCAATAGGCGATGCGCCTGCTTCCTATATGCGTAACTGGAAAGTTGAACTCCCAACCTATGAGTCTGTTGTTAACTGGATAATAGACCCAATGTCGCCTAACAACTTCCTGTTGATTGCAACACACTCTCTCACTATGCGCCATTATACCGGCTCTCGCAGATACACTTGTAACCGCGAAGCTGCAAAAGCTACTATTTTCAATCCCGAACCGTTTATAGCGGGATACAGATTTCATTTATGCTATGTCTCAAAATTATTTATTAATGGAGGCGGCTCAGAAGGCATTGATTATGGTATCTATTTTCCGAAAGCAGGAGAATCGTTTGAATTTACCAATAAAGTGGCAGGTATAGGTTACCCGCATGTAGTAAGAACCGAATTTACGGGAGAAGAAACCTTGCTTTGCCGCGCAGAGGCTTACATTCATCAGAAAGACTATACCTCTGCTTTTGCTGATCTTAACACATGGAAACTATCCCGCGAAAATCTTCCGGTATCGTATAATTTCAATAAACTAACAGATTCATTAATATGCAGTTATTATATGAAAGCACGGTATGGAATTATTAAACCTTTGAATATGGAAAAAATAGACCCCAACTGGAAACTGACAGGCGATTCTACGGAAATAGCGAAACAGACAGCTTATCTACAGTGCGTACTTCATTTCCGCAGAATAGAAACCATATTCGACGGATTCAGATGGTTTGATATCAAGCGTTATGGAATAGAAATAACCCATAAAATCGGGTTAAGCAGAGTGGAAACGCTAACATGGGACGATCCGCGACGTGCATTGCAAATTCCGAGCGAAATAATCAGCGCCGGAATGGAACCAAATAACAGGGTACCGTCTCCAACGAGCGCGCAAGACCCGCCAATTCAGATGAAAGCATCTATGATTCTAAATACGTCTAAAAACAACTGATATTCACCATTAAAAGTATTTTATTATGAGAAAGTTAATTTTTTTATTTTTGATATGCGGATTTTTAACTTCTTTCTTTTCATGTAGAAATGATGAGTTAGATCCCAACAGTATTTTTGAAGACGGAGTCGGCGATTTGGATTCAACGTCATATAGCTATCCTTTAGATCTTTGGTTATATAATAACTATCTGACTGTATATAATTTACAGTTCCGCTATAAAATGCAGGATGTAGGCTCGGACATGAACTATAATCTTGTACCAGTGTCTTACAACAAGTCAATTGATATGTCGGTTTTAGTTAAATATCTCTGGTTTGACGTATATTCAAAAATTGTGCGTCCTGATTTTTTAAAGGAATATGGACCGCGTATTATTCACCTGATAGGTTCGCCAGCTTACAATCCAACATCTGGAACAATGATTCTGGGACTTGCCGAAGGTGGTCTTAAAATCACCCTGTTCCGATGCAACGATGTGAATATCAATAATGTGGCTGAACTGAATGAATATTATTTCAAAACCATGCACCATGAGTTTGCTCATATTCTGCACCAGCAGAAAACATATCCGAAAGATTTCGGTTTGATTTCGCTTAATTACTATGAGCCGCTTTCATGGCAGGATAGGGATGATAAAGTTGCTGCATCTTTGGGATTTGTCAGTTCTTATGCAGGCGGACAAACCCGCGAGGATTTTGTGGAAGTTATAGCAAATTATATAGTAAAAACCGACGTCGACTGGAAGAAATTGATGGATAACGCATCGAAAGGGTGGGTTGTAAAATTAAAAGCCGACGGCGATCCAGAATATTATACAGACGAATATGGACGCGAAAGAAAATTATATGTTGAAGCGCCTGATACCGATGGAGTTGACGGGGTTGCTGTCATAAATAAAAAATTGTCTATTTGTCGTCAATGGTTGCGCGATTCGTGGAATATCGAACTGGATTCTTTGCGTAAAGAAGTACAGTATCGCCAAACACATATAGATATGGATTTTTTGCGTAATCAGTTAAAATCAAAATAATTGCAAATAGCAAATTAAATATTAGAAATTAAGAACAATGAAAAAAACAATATCAATATTAATAGGGAGTCTGTTTTTGATAAGCATGTCTTCATGCCTTTTTGAAGAAGAAAATATCTTCGATGAATCAGCAGCGCAACGAGTAAACACTGCTATGGAGGAAGATTTCAACTTGCTTACGTCTGCCTCAAACGGGTGGGTTTTAAACTATTTTCCCACATCTGACAAAGAAGGATATACTCTTCTGATGAATTTCAATAAAGACAATACCGTTACAATAGCCGCCAAAAACAATCTGACAAATAACATTTATAATAGTGAAGTCAGCTTGTTTGAAATGATTGCTGATAACGGACCTGTTTTGACTTTTAATTCATATAATGAATATCTTCATGGTTTTTCAGTTCCCGACGAATCGCATGGAGGCAGTCAAGGTAAAGGATTGGAGGGCGATTATGAATTTATAATCATGGAAACTTCACCCGACAGGATATTGCTGAAAGGCAAAAAACGGGGAGTTAAAATGGATTTGCGACGATTGCCGGAAAATCAGGACTGGAAAGAATATTTTACCAGTATAGAGCAAATGAATACATTGTTGTTTCGTACAAATAAGCCTAATGCAATAATAATGACAATTGATGATACAATCCGCTATAACTTAGATAATGGTATATCTCATATTTTTGCTATGCTTAGGACAGGAGGAGATGCGCTTATGGATACGAAACAAATACCTTTTATTGTTACTGATTATGGAATCAAATTTGCCAAACCCTTTTCATCTGAAAGCGGGAAGTCTGTGCAGACTTTCAAACTAAGTGATGACAAAAACAGTTTGGTTTGTATAGATGAAAATTTAAATGCGAAGATAGAAGGCATTATGCCCATGAATTTATATACGGCAATGATGAATCTAAATGCAGATATGAAGTTTATTCATGATTCTGAAGACATGAGTCCATCAATAAAAGAAGTTTATGATCGGATAAGTGTAGCGATGGCAGACAAGGGCAGAAAATATTATATTTCTATGTCAAATTATAAAAATCAGGGACAGTCTCTTTTTATTAATACGACAAAAGGAACTTCTCAGACTGTGGGATATTTGAGCTTTTCAATTGTTCAAAATAATAATTCAGAAATTGCATTTAGTTTTAATGGCTTTAATGCGCAAACAGACCGCAATGGAAAGAATTTTTATGACACTTATAATGGAATCGCCGATTTAGTTAGATTATTAGAGGGAACTTACACTATCTCTTATAAAGGATGTTATTTAAATCCCTCGGCAATACATTTTGTTAGTACAAGTGATAATAATAAATGGTTTAATTTATCAGTCACAGATTAAATAGAATAAACAACAAGTAAATTAATTTTAAAAAAAAATTAAAAATCAATGAAAAAAAATTATTTTTTAGTATTTTTGGCAATATCTTTTGCGAGTCTCTCGTGGGGACAATCTATAGAAAGGTATTCAGGTCAGAGAGTTGGAAGCGTAAATAAAAACGGGAGCATTAATAATCAAAAAACTGAAGATTTTGCAACCGTAGCAACGTCTATTGTAGTAAAGGAAAGTGCGAATATTCCTGTTAAATCTACTACTATAGGGAAATTAGAAGATTTCCGTATGTCAAAAATTAAAAAGGTAACGGCTGCAGATTTGGAAACGGAATATCGTCGTCCTTATGGTTCTTTGGTTCGTACAGGATTATTAGGACAAAAAAATGATGGAAAACTCTATAAATATAATTCTCCTATATTAGTAATCCCTGCTCGACAAACGGCATCTTTTTATCCGTATGCATCTGATAAAAGTGCAGTTTTTACATGGTCAATCGAAGAAACTAGTACTAATCTGGATGAATATACTAAAGATGGTGTGTTGAATTATATTATAGGGACGCCAACAGCAGATGGATATGTAGCATATATTCCTAATTTAAAAGCTACAGCAAACGGTAAGTCTGCTACTTATAAATACGGAAGTGAGGTTGAGGATGGGGGTGCTTTTTTAGCTTCTCCTAACAATCTGAATTCACATACACTGACAAACTGCGATATTCATTTAGGAGGAGGACCGTATAATGAATTTGAATCTGGAGAAAAATTTGGTCCAGGATATTCTAAAAATGGCGTTAGCTGCAATGGAATATTGGCTACATACGCACCATTAGGAATACTATCCATACGAGGCATTCAGGTGTTGGCTACTACTTCTACAGGAAATAATATTAACAAGATGATTCCTACAGGAAAAAAATTAAACTTATCCATTTATTATCTTACTGAAGATGGCTCCTTGGAAGAAAATCCCGTAGCGACAGCCGAAGCAACTCCTGATGATGTAAACATTTTAGATTGGGTAGGTTTTATCAATTTTAAATTTTCAGAATTTGATGATGAAGGGTTTGTTACCGATAGGATAATACATTTGCAGGATAAGCAGTTTGTTGTTATTGTAAATGGTTTTGATTCTACCTTTGATATTCAATTTTTATTTAGTACAGCTCATGGGTGGGATGGTGATGCCTATACTATTCATAATGATAAGTTGGAAACATTTGGGTATAGCAATGAGCCAAATACTCCTTTATGTACTCTCTTTATAGCTTTTGACGGCATATTCAACTGCTTTGAAGCAGATCCGGAAATCCAATATTTAAGGATTCCCAATGAAGGTGGATATACAGTCGATGATCAGCAACAAGAATCTGGTGTCGCGGTTTATACTACATTAGGTAATGAAGATATTGAAATCGTTGATAGCGATGAATGGATAAAAAAAGTTTGGTACGATGATAGTTATTTTGCAGAATATTCGATTCTCTATTATATATTAGAAGGCGATCCTCTTCCTGCTGGTATAAAAGGACGTACAGGGAAAGTCGTATTACGATCTTTCGATAGAACATTAACTCTTTGGGCTATACAGGGGGATGCAACAGGCATAGCTTCTGCTCCATCTGAGCACATTCAAGCTGTCCGTCAGGGTGATGACTTTGCATTAACATATCCTGCATCCGCCACAGTTTTATCTGTCTATAACATAGCTGGTCAAAAAATTGCCGAACAGCCATTAAAAGGCAATAGTGCTATTTTGCCTGTAGATAACTGGGCAAAAGGAGTTTATATGCTTAAATTCAACGACGAAAAATCAACAACAATAAAAGTTTTGAGATAAAATAAGACTCTTATAATATTAATAAAAACTTGATTAGAGGGGGTAGTGTAATAGCGCCCCCTCTTCTATTTTATGTGGTTTATTTTTGTGCAACGTCATTGCGAGCGTTAGCGAAGCAATCCAGTAAAAAAAGGATCATCTGCAAAACCTTGTGTTTTGCGAGAAGGCGCGTAGCGCCAGTATCTTTGTAGCCATGTGCGTAAGCGCACGGTAAAGATATACGGAATATAAACAGAGCAGCGTAGCTGCGATACCTTTATTTTTATTCATTTCATGTTTATGAATTATACTTTACGCGGTTTAATTTTGTGCAACGTCATTGCTTCGCTAACGCTCGCAATGACGCTACACGATTTTCGCTTTCGCACCTTCGTCCCCATTCATCGTGTCTCGTCTACGCTATTCAGGAACGAATCGTTAATAGAGGTGTATTTGTATGAAACAGCATCTTTCTTGATATGCTTGGATTAAACATTCGTGCAAAAAGATTGCGTTTATGTGTAGGAATGGAAATAATATCTATTTGCTTGTCTCTCAGGAATTTCTCCAGATTAAGAATAAAATCCTGTGCATCCAGGACTGCATATTTAACTTTGATTGCAGGATATTGCCTGTCGAAATACTCTTTTATCTGCGCCAGCTTGTTTTCATTTTCAACACTCTGTTTATGAGTAATATGAAATAGATAGTATTCAACTTCATAGGACTGGAACATTTTATAAAGCCTGTCGAATGACAGCAAATCAGTTTGATCAAAACTTGTACCAAAAGCAATCCTCTTTATATCGGAAAAATTGCAGAAAGGCGTGTCTTCCGGAATGGCAAACACTGGCGTCTTAGTCATTTCAATAACTTCTGCCGTTACGCTGCCTATCAGATCGACATCCTTTTGATTCCTTCCCCGCGTACCCATTATTATCAAACCAACATTGTATTTGTTGCAATAGGAAACGATTTCTTCTTCGGGCAATCCTTCGCAAAACACGCTGGAAAAAAGGACGTCAGCCCATTCTTTATTTTGTATTTTACTGTGTATGAAATCCGTGAAATCTTTCCAGTCATTTCTGGCTTTAAGCAGAAGTGCAGCTATTTCTTCCGATGAAACGAGCGGGGAATTTGGAAAATTATCGTTCAATGAAATTGCAGGAGGTGTAAATGGCGTAAAATGAACATACATAATAATTGCCTCTGCCTGAGTTTTTTTTGCGAAATTTAATCCTATTTCGCAAGCCCGCTTTGAATAATCGGAAAAATCAACCGGTATAAGTATTTTTTTAGCGAGTTGATCGGGCATTTTCCCGTCCGCCTCCAAAAAAGTACTGTTTTCTATCAATTTCAGGGCAAAAGGCAAATCTCTTTCCTTAATACGAACTCTGACGCCCGAAGAAATCATAGGCGAAATCAGATTCACATTATGCAGACAAACTTCAATACCTTCGCTTTCCAGCAAAGTTTTTATTATCTGAGCCTTTTGGTAAGTATGTATGGCTAAAGTAATTAACCTGTCTTCCATAAAACAATTAAAATAAAAAAATTAAAAAAATAAAACCTGTAAAAAACAACCAGGAATGATGAAAGCCGTTACCGTTAAGGCAAACAAATCATCATTCCCGATTTTTTCCTTGTTATTCTTTAAATTGACGTAATTTTATATTCGTTTTCGCCTAAAATAATAAACGCCTTTTCAAGAATAGCAGGATCGTCAAGTATAACAATACCTCCGTCAGGACCAGGTTCAATGTGAATACCACAATTATCCCCTGTGCATTGGTTCATACCTCCAAAATAGTTACGCACCGTTTCAACCGGTATATCCAACTCTTTGGCTATTCTACGAACACTACCTTCCGGTAAGTTGTCTTTGACTCTACGAAGCTCATTAAATGTCATTGTCTTCATGGACCTTGCTATTTATTTTTATTAATATTTATTTTTTAGTTTCACGCCTCTAATTTAGTTGAAAAAAATGAAGTCAGCCAATTTTTTCAATATATTTAATTTTTTTAAATGGAATTTTTTATTGATTAAATTGACAATAACTTGAATATCAAGATTTTATGTTTGCAACACTGCTGCACTCAAAAAAAGCCCTAACACAATAATAAAATATGCAGCGCATATTCCATAAATACCACTTGTTGAGAAAGATAGCTTTTCAAGCGTCAACTTATTACTTTTTAATATTTTATTCCTGAAAAAAAGATACATTTTATAAACTGCAAAACCGATAATGGCTCCCACAAAAGCGCCCGCTACAACATCGGAAACAAAATGCACGCCCATGTAAATCCGCGAATAACCACTAAATATGGCAAACAGCAGTATAGTTGCTGTGAAAATTTTATTCCGAAACAGCATGGCAGTGAAAACAGCAGATCCGAAAGCATTGGCAGCATGACTGGAAATAAAACCGTATTTTCCCCCGCGATAATCAAGAACTGTTTTCACCTGATCCTGAAAATCAATGTGATGCGTTGGTCTTGGGCGATGAAATAGCGGCTTGAAAATTCCTGATGCAATCTGGTCGCACAACAAAATAACCAAAGCGAGCAACAAAAAAACAGTTAATCCTTCTTTCCAGTTTTTCCGGTAAATAAATATGAACAGGAAACAAAGGTAAAAGGGTAGCCAAGTCCATTTGCCTGAATATAGCCAGAAGAAATAATCCCATGTAACAGAATCACTTCCATTAAGTAAAAAAAATAAACCTTTTTCTAATTGTAACTCCTTTTCTAACATACAATATGAAATAATCTTGCAAATGTAGATAATATTTCAGTAATAAACAAGAGTGGCTTCAGAAAAACAGGCAAACGCATCGTGATTAGTCATGATTTTTTGGACATGCAAAACCTATTATTTGCAATATCGTTTAATTAAACCGCGTAAAGTATAATTCATAAACATGAAATGAATAAGAATTAAGGTATCGCAGCTACGCAGCTCTGTTTATGTTCCGTACATCTTTACCGTGCGCTTACGCACACGGCTACAAAGGTACTGGCGCTACGCGCCTTCTCGCAAAACACAAGGTTTTACGGGTGAACCGATCCAAAAGTATAAGAAATGAAAAATAAACAAGATATAAAAGGTTAATGTTACTTAAGAGTTTGTGAACTTTTCAACTTTTAATCTTCCGTTAAACTAAAAAAGAGAAGAAGAAGAGCTGTCTGTCCAAAATTATCTAATAATCAATATTTTACTTTTTATGTATGTTGTTTTAAAATTCAACCGCAAAGGTACATGAAATTTTCGAATTACACACAAACAAATAAAAATTCTCTGGATTGCTTCAGGCTTCGCCTTCGCAATGACGTTGCACAAAACTATAACCAATGCAGAGTATAAATTTATTCATGCCAAACATACCTACAATTTTGCAGGATTTAGAGTGGCGTTGCATAATATAGTGCATCGTACATCGTTAAAACGTTCTTAACATGTCTTATATTTTGTTTTTGTTCATACCATTTTATCATAAGAAAAATTTTCGCTAATTTTGTATCGGCTTTTTAAAATTATATTATGTTTTACATTGATGAGCATACATCGTGCAGCAATTATGTTTCGCACTATAATATTGGATTTAAACATTACTGTCTTTCCAAAGGCGAATCTTTTATAGCGTCTGACAAGGCGTCTAACTACCTTATTTTTATTATGGAAGGCGAAGTTTCTCTTTTTTTTGATTCGCAAAAATACTATCTGCAAAAGAATAATATTATTTTTATGCCGATAGCTTCAAGCTATGAAATTGTCGCTCAAACAGATGTGGAATTTGTTATTAATTATTTTAACAAACATATTGATTTGTGTGAAAAAGTTGCCTTAGAAAGTTTGACGCCATATTTAAATACATTAGAAAAAGCTTTTAACCCCGTATTAATTATAAAACCGCCTATGGAGCAGTTTCTTACTTCGCTGGTTTTTTATTTGGGAAAAGGCGTTTTTTGCAAGCATTTTCATGAAATCAAACAGAAAGAACTCTTTTTCCTGCTACGTTTTTTCTATACAAAAGAAGAAGTTGCCGGTTTGTTTGCTCCAATAATCAGTTGCGATCTGGATTTTAAAAACAGGGTTTTAACTAATTCAATTAAAGTCAATTCAGTAAAAGAACTTGCAAATATCTGCAATTATTCGCTGTCAACTTTTAATCGCGCTTTTAAGGATAATTTCAATGAATGTCCTTATGACTGGTTGCAAAACCAAAAACTGAAATATATTATCGTAAAACTTTCCGATAAAAATATTCCTTTAAGTGATATTGTTGACGAGTTTAAATTTTCTTCCCCTGCTCATTTCACGACATACTGTAAGAAATACCTGAAAAAGACTCCGTCACAGTTTCGTAAGGAACTTGCAAACAAAACAGAGGAATATTATTAATTCCGCGTTTTCTTCCCAACTGCACGCTCGCGCCACCAGCACTGCATCACGGGAACGACAAACATTGTCATGCTCTGTATCAACATTCCGCCGAATGTCGGTATTGCCATAGGTATCATTATGTCTGCGCCTTTACCGGTGGAAGTAAGCACCGGCAGAAGTGCGATAAGCGTTGTTGCAGTGGTCATTGCTGCGGGACGGATACGCTTTAGCCCTGCATATACGACAGCTTCACGGATTTCTTCTTTTGTTTGCGGATTGCGGGCGGCAAAGGTATCGTGAATGTACGTTCCCATGAGTACGCCGTCGTCGGTTGCTATGCCGAACAGGGCAATAAATCCTACCCAAACTGCAATACTTAGGTTAACCGGATGAATATGAAATATTTCACGAAGGTTAACCCCGCCAAAAGAGAAGTTCAAAAACCATGATTGCCCGTAGAGCCACATCAGGATAAATCCTCCGGCAAATGCCACGAATACTCCCGAAAAATGAATGAATGAAGCCGTAACGGTACGGAA
>JAIRPX010000067.1 GCA_031256775.1 Dysgonamonadaceae bacterium | reverse complement strand
AGGCAATACCGGTGGAGGTAATACCGGTGGAGGTAATACTGGTAGCGGCAATACAGACCCGAATCCTAATAATATATGTGTGGAGATTTGTTTTGGAATTAGATGGATTTATGAATGTGGAGATGACATTATAGTGAGATATGAATGGCATTGCTATCACTACGGAAATTGTCCTATAACTGGTAATACTATAACCGGCGGACCAGGACCTGGTATTGGAGGACCTGTTGGACCAGGCGGTGGCGGCTATTATTATGGTGGCGGTGGCACAGGCAATTATCCTACAATTATAACGGATTGTGATTCTTGTAGATATATAACAAAACAAAAGTTGATTGATTGCGGGATGAGCTTTATACCTGTATATGGATGTATTAAAGGTGAAGTTGACTGTTACAAATCATATAATAAGCCTAACAGGACATGGCGGGATAATGCTAAATGTGTTTTGACACATTTGGGATGTGTAGCAGAGATGGCAGGCGCTAAAATTATTGGCTGGATTGCTAATGCCATTTCCTGTTTGATTGATTTTACAGAATGTACTCCAACAATAAAGTCTTCAATTTCTCTAAGAAGTTCCAAGCCATCATATATGGAAGATTTTGGCAACACAATTGATGCTCTATTGCCGGAATTGGAAGCTCATAAAAATATTTTGTTAGAAAATTTCGGAAATGAAGTTTGGCTTGACTGTTCAAATGACGATATTACAACATTAATTAACTATTTATTATCTCTTGATGAAAATGAATTAATTGACATTGATGATTCTAATTTGCAAAACGTGATTCCAATTGGTATTTCCAGTGAAAACTTTTATAAATTCATAGAAAGATTAAACAATACATCAAGACGTTTAAATGGAGAAACAGTCAATGCGAATTATATAGATCAGGATTTATTGGATCATTATTTTGATGAGATATTGGCTGTTGAAAATATGGCTAAAAGTATTGGATATGAATCCTCCAATGATATGTGGGAAAAAAAATACGCCGAATTTTTGTCGAATTTGAACGAGTCTTCTTCCTCTGTCTGCGCCTCCATTTCCCTCCAATTCTCTCAAACTATGACCATGACCCGTCAGGCATTTCGCGGAACGCTGACCGTTTTCAACGGACACGAAAGCATCCCGATGGAAAACGTCCGTCTGGATCTGGTAGTGAAAGATAAATTGGGAAATATTGCAACGTCTCACGAGTTTCAGATCAACAACGAAAACATTCAGGATTTCGGCGGCGATTTGAACGGTTCATGGTCGCTTGACGCTCAAAAAACAGGAGTTGCTACGGTTGTATTTATTCCTACAAAGTATGCTGCTCCCACAGAACCAGTTGAATATTCTTTTGGAGGCTCGCTGTCGTATATTGATCCGTTTACAGGCTTGGAAGTAATCCGCGATTTGAATCCGGTAACACTTACCGTAAAGCCTTCGCCAAATTTGGATCTGACTTATTTCATGCAGCGCGATATACTGGGCGACGATCCGCTGACTCCGGAAATCGAACCTTTGGTTCCCGCCGAGTTTTCGCTGATTATTCACAATGTAGGAGTTGGAGAGGCAACAAATATACGTATGGTTACGCAGCAGCCTAAAATAGTAGACAATCAGAAAGGACTGTTTATTGATTTTGAACTGTTGAGTTCGCAGCTGAACGGAGGTGAACATACTTTAGCTCTGGGCGGTAGCCTTCCTTCCGATTTCGGC
Source organism: Dysgonamonadaceae bacterium (assembly GCA_031256775.1). Lineage (GTDB taxonomy): Bacteria > Bacteroidota > Bacteroidia > Bacteroidales > Azobacteroidaceae > Azobacteroides. Next base: position 9,421 of record JAIRPX010000067.1, on the reverse strand, counting down.
AATATCCCATCCGGAAAAACAGCTTACGCCCAATGGTGGTTCACCGGTTCTTTGCTGGGACATTTCATAAATTACGACGTGCAGGCAACGCATGTAACCAGTTATGGAAATCCGGATTTAACTTTGTTGAATGATGTGAGTATCCATGAACTTATTCGCAGTATTAATGCAAATGATGCGGATAATTCTTTATTGACAGGATTTATGGTAAATGATATTCCTGATGCCGAAGATTTGCCGGACATGCTGTATCTGTCTGACGGAACAGTAGAAACTGTAAGTCATGCAGGCAATATGGTATGCGTGTCGGAGGGAAACAATCAGTATCGTTTAACGGTTACGCCTTCCGCCATCGGCTGGAATTACGGGGCTGTCAATGATCCGACCGGCGGTCGTCAGCAGCTTATAGAAATAAAGCGGGTAAGCGACAATGCTGTAATAGACCTGCGTAACTGTTGGCAAACAGATCGTACTTTGCGCGATGGAAAGGATCCGCTGTATGAAAACAGACTTCATATAGTGGACAAATTCGTAAACGGACAGCAGTACATGCTTACATTCACGCCTGCTCCCGACGTATTTCTTGAAGTAGAATCGTTTGAAGGAACGCCGGAAGGGGTTTCATCGACAGCAGTACAGGAAATCACAGTGCGTTTCAATAAAAATATTGATGCGACTACTTTTACTGTCACGGATATTCGCCTGATCTGTCAGGGAGAAAATATTGATACGGATTTGATAAGCATTACTCCTGTCAATGAGCGGACATTCAAACTGGGATTATCGGCAGTAACGCAGCGCGACGGTTATTATGTGTTAACCGTTCAAACTTCCGGCATAACGGACAGCGAAGGTTATCAGGGAAAAATCGGAAAAACGACTGACTGGAATCAGTATTCGGGAGGTAAAATGCAGTTCAATCTGAAAATCGAACCGGAAAACGGCGGTACAGTTACGCCCCCTGCCGGTAAATACGATTACAGTTCCACATTGAATTTGTTGGCTGTTCCCAATGAAGGCTACCTGTTTGAAAAATGGAGCATAAACGGAGAAACGCTTTCAACAGAACCCGCCTACAGTTTCACATTGCTGTCCGACAAAACGTTGAAAGCTGCTTTCAAATTAAAACTGTATGATGTGACTGTCAACTGCGACAAAAACGCCGGTCGTATCGTCGGAAGTGGAAGCGGAAAATATGAGCATGGAAGTCATTTGAGTCTGAAAGCGGAACCTTTTGCCGGTTATCTTTTTGCCGGATGGACAGTAAACGGAAACAGTAATACCGACAATATGCTGGATATAACGGTTGATTCTGATAAAATTATCGAAGCTCTTTTTACAAAGCATATAATCATAACGACAGATACAACCAATATTTCCACAAACATTTGTCAGGGAGAAATATATGATTTCTTTGGAACAGGTTTGACCGAATCAGGCTCGTATGAATATATTTTGCAAAATGTTTCGGGCGGAGACAGCATCATAGTCCTCAATCTGACCGTCAATCCGTATCCCGCCGTTCCGACCGTTACTGTCGAGGGTACGCACACATTGGTATCTTCCGCATTAAACAATAATCAATGGTACGACGAAAATGGAGCAATAGAAGGCGCTACAGACCAGTCGTTTATTCCAACTGTTTCGGGAGTTTATCACGTAACAAATTCCAACGGAAACTGCGAATCGGAGGCATCGGAAAGCTATTATGTCAATTTGTCTAACGAAATCAAGATTGATTGGGATCTCGTCCCCAAATGGAACTGGGTTTCCATCAATTCCATGCAGGCGACGCCTGTAGAATCGCTACTTGCGCCTGTGAAAAGCAAAATAGAACAAATTGTCGGCTACAACAGCGAAGCCATCGTCAGTGAATCGGGATTCACAGGTAATCTGACTGTTATGACAGCAAAAGAATCCTATAAGTTTAAACTCAATTCGCAGGCTGTCATGACATTGACAGGAGCTGTCAGTCCAACAACCGAAGTTACAGTTCAATTGATTGCTGGATGGAATTGGATTGGTTATCTTCCCGTTGTGAATTTGACAACGGCAAACGCGCTTGCAGGCTTGTCGCCCTCAGTTAACGATGTGGTGAAAAATCAGACCGATTTCTCTGTGTATGATGGACAAAAATGGACAGGCTCTTTAAAGGAGATGAAACAGGGAGACGGCTACATGTATTTTTCCGCTACTGCTAAAACGTTTACATGGTCTTCGTTGCGTGCCGCGAAAGTAGAAAGTTCCACACTGCGATCTTCAGCAACACCCATCTGGGAATATGACGCACACAAATATCGCGACAACATGAACATAGTTGCACAACTGTCTGTCAACGGTCAGATCCCCGCAGAAGGCATTTATACGGTAGGCGCTTTTCAGGGAAATGAATGTCGTGGCATTGGCAAATACGCGAACGGTCGTCTGTTTATAACCGTGCATGGCGAAATAGCAGGGGAAACTGTCACTTTCAAGGCGTATGAAAATGCTACGGGAAAAGAATACGGTATCGAAGAAACGCTGCCATTTGCCGATGCTCTGAAAGGAACATTTGCACAACCGGTAACGCTTAGCATAAAAGGGTTGTCAATGCCGGAAAATTTTGAAACACCGTCATTTATTATCTATCCAAACCCTGTAAAAGGCAGTCTTTATATCTCAGGATCGAACCTGTCGGCAATAAAAGCCATTAAGATATTAACAGTAACAGGCTCAGTTGTTCTGGCTACAGACAATTATGACAAGGGACAGGGAATTGACGCAGGTTCATTGCCCAATGGCAGTTATATACTCGCTATCTGTCTGGATGATAACGTTATTTACCGTAAATTCGTCAAATTCAGGTAAGGCATAGAAAAAGTATTGCTGTAATTTTAAAATCAAGCTGGCGTCATGCGCCAGCTTTTTCTGTTGTTTAACGTGACAATGTATCAATACACGATAAACGATTTTTTGTATTGCATATATTGCCCCCCAAAACATTGTATCTAAAAGTAAAGCGTCTATTTGTTTGTCTTCTGGCTTAATGTTTAATTGTATCATAGTGTTTTTTTGCAAAGATATTAATTATTTCTCATATACTAACCGAGTTTTTTTAGTTCATCGTACTTAAATCTTTATCAGTTTGTGTGTAATTAAAAAATTTCATGTACCTTTGTATTTAATTTTAAATTAATAAATCAAATATGTCATTAGAATCTTATAAAATAGCTAACATTGATTTAGCTGATTTTGGTCGTAAGGAAATAGAAATTGCCGAACATGAAATGCCCGGTTTGATGTCTATACGCAAAAAATATGGAAAAGAAAAACCTTTGAAGGGCGCTCGAATTACTGGCTCTTTGCACATGACTATACAAACAGCTGTATTGATAGAAACGCTGGCAGAACTGGGAGCTGACGTGCGCTGGGCAAGCTGTAATATTTTTTCCACACAGGATCATGCTGCCGCCGCTATTGCCGCCGCCGGAATCCCCGTATTTGCATGGAAAGGCGAAACGCTGGAAGAATACTGGTGGTGTACAGATCAGGCTTTGCGTTTTCCCGACGGGCAAGGTCCTAACTTGATTGTGGATGATGGCGGCGATGCTACCCTGCTGATTCACTGGGGATACAAAGCCGAAAAAGATGCCGCTTCGATCAGCCGTAAAGGAGGCAATCATGAAGAACAGGTGATTCTGGATACGCTGAACAGGATATTGAAAGAAGACGCTACCCGCTGGCAGCGAACAGTTGCCGGACTGAAAGGCGTTTCCGAAGAAACAACTACGGGCGTTCACAGGCTTTATCAGATGCTCGAAAAAGGAGAATTGCTGATTCCTGCAATCAATGTAAACGATTCGGTTACTAAATCCAAATTCGATAACCTGTACGGATGTCGCGAGTCGCTGGCTGACGGAATAAAAAGAGCTACGGATGTGATGATTGCCGGAAAAATAGTTGTCATACTGGGATATGGCGACGTTGGAAAAGGTTGCGCCCGCTCAATGCGTTCCTATGGGGCGCGGGTTTTGGTAACGGAAATAGACCCCATTTGCGCTTTACAGGCTGCTATGGAAGGTTTTGAAGTAACCACAATGGAGAAAGCCGTCAAGGAAGGAAATATTTTTGTTACAACAACCGGCAACCGCGATGTTATTACAATCGAACATCTGAAACAGATGAAAGATCAGGCAATAGTTTGCAACATAGGACATTTCGACAATGAAATTCAGGTGGAAAAATTAGTAAACTATCCAGGCATCAAGCATACAAACATTAAACCGCAAGTTGATAAATATACTTTTCCAACGGGAAATTCCATTTTCTTGCTTGCGGAAGGACGACTGGTAAATCTGGGCTGCGCAACGGGACATCCCTCTTTTGTGATGAGTAATTCGTTTACCAATCAAACTTTGGCACAAATTGACCTGTGGCAAAACAATTATGAAGTCAATGTATATCGCCTGCCGAAACAGCTCGACGAAGAGGTGGCGCGTTTGCATCTGGCAAATATAGGCGTGGAACTGACGGTTTTATCTCCCGAACAGGCAGACTATATCGGAGTGAAAATAGAAGGACCCTACAAGCCCGAACACTATCGCTACTGATACTCACCAGTAAAAAACTTTCTTTATATCATACCGCATCGACAATCAGGTGCGGTATCTTAATTTTTATTATTTTGTCTCTAACTGGCAAACGTCATGCGATTTATGAAAAAATTTCTTTTTCATACAGTTCTACAAGCTTTTCAAATGAGATGGCGGCTCCGGCTCTTGGCGAGGTTGAGTATAGCAAAACTATTTCAAAGTTTTTGTGATCAATATTGACAGAAGTTCTTAGCGGACGTTCTCCTTTTGGAATCTTAAAATTAATGCCTTTTGTTGATAAATACTCTTTAAACCAGCGTATAGCGCTTGATTTTCCCGAACTGCTCGTAAATATTATTTTCCTGACGGAAGGATTTTCTTCTAACAGGCGGGAAATATCCATGTATTCAACCACTTCCAAGTTTTCGTCTAAGGAGTTGCCGGTTTTTCTCCGTATTATTTTACCCATATCGGAAACGCCGGTTTTCAATATGTCCAATATTCTTTTCCTTTCGTTAATAGCCTCTGTACCTGATAAATATTGAAGTTCTTTGCCTGTGATTTTTCCCATTATTTTCCAAAAATAATTGTTTTTGTTTGGATAGAAAAAATCAAATGACCAGTTGTTACTGGTAGGAGGGAACGTGCCGATAATAACGGCTTTAGCATCTGTTGGCAGATACCAGTTCCATGGATGAATTTCTTCCTGTATCATCTGAAATAAACAATAATTTAATTCTCGCTTCGTTTTAAAGTGCAAATATACGATGATTTCTATGAAATATTCATTTTCAGTCTGTTTGAAAATTGTCGCTTTTTTTCTATTCTCTTTCCTTTTTTTTGACTGTTCTGGTAAAAAAAACTGTGACGGAGATTGTTCTGAATTAAATATTATCAGATTCGACAATGATTTGTTCAATTATTTGAATGATAATGATTCTGTATTTTTTTTAAATAAAAATAGATTTTTTTTAGATGAATTTGGAAAAAATGTACTGGAAATTGGCGATTCCGATTCGGCAGGTTTTTATTCCCGATTAAAAAAATATTTTTCCGATTCCACTCTGATGCGTTTATATAATGACGAGCAGGAAAAATTTAATGATATAACAGGTATAAACAGCGAATTACATGATGGAATGGAAATATTGCTGCAACATTTTCCTGCATTGCAACGCCCCAAAATATATCTGCATGTGTCGGGATTTAATCAGAATGTGATTGTTGACGACAGTATTCTGTCTCTTTCGGCAGATAAATATTTAGGTAGCGATTATTCTCTTTATCAAGACTATTTCTATGATTATCAACGGCAATTGATGACGCCCGAAAGGATTGTTCCCGATTATTTACTTGGCTTTATGATGGCTAATTTTCCATTTAGGGGGAATGATGATGTTTTGTTAGACAGAATGTTGTATGAAGGAAAATTGAGGTACATTCTATCGCGTTTGCTTGTTCATAGAAATATTTGGGAATCAACAGGATATAGCATGGAACAGCATGAATGGTGCTGTCGGCAGGAAAGCCGTATATGGAAAACGCTACTTGAAAATAAACATCTGTTTAGTTCGAGCTATTTAACAGTTGAGCAATATCTTAAACCGGCTCCATACACAGCGTCATTGTCGGGGGAATCGCCAGGCAGGGTAGGGGTTTGGCTTGGATTTCGGATTATTGATTCTTATATGAAGAACAATCCAGCTACATCATTTGCAGAATTGATACAAATTGATGATTACCGGGAGCTTTTGAGAAAATCGAAATACAGACCTTAGATTATACTTTAAGAAGCAATCAGCAATGTAAGAATTAAGAATTATACTCTGTACGGCATGGTTTTGTGCAACGTCATTGCGAAGGCAAAGCCTGAAGCAATCCAGAAATTAGTTTTCAGTTTTCAGTTGGATTGCTTCGCTAAAGCTCGCAATGACAATGTACGGAATTAAACCGCGTAAAGTATAGCTTTCGTGCCTTCGTGTTCTCGACATTCTTTGAAGTCATTTTTTGTTTGTTGCGCAATCCACAATATTCATTTAGCGGTAAAATTTTGATAGAATCAAAAAAAAAGTCATTTTTTTTTGTGTTAAAAATAAAAAGGATTAACTTTGCTTTCTCAGATTAAAAACTGAGGATAACAGAAACAATAAAATCAGTTACAAATGTCAAAATCAATGTCAAGAAGGGCGTTTCTCCAAAGGGGTGGCGCGGCAGCACTAAGCCTGGCAGTTGTTCCAGGTATGGTTATGGGAAAAAATATTAGTGGTGAAACTCCGCCAAGCGACAAGTTAAATATTGCTTGTGCAGGTATCGGAGGTATGGGATTTGCAAACCTGAAAGCAGTGGAAAGCCAGAACATAGTCGGACTTGCCGATGTTGACTGGAAATACAGCAAACAGGTATTTGATCATTTCCCAAGAGCTAAGCGTTACTACGATTATCGCAAAATGTATGATGAAATCGGAAAAGACATCGACGCTGTGATCGTGGCAACTGCCGATCATACTCATGCTATCATAGCAGCAACGGCTATGACGCTGGGTAAACATGTTTATGTGCAGAAACCATTAACGCACAGCGTGTATGAATCGCGTTTGCTGACTAAACTGGCGGCAAAATATCGTTTAGCCACGCAAATGGGAAATCAGGGCGCTTCTCAGGAAGGCGTTCGTCAGACCTGCTCGTGGATATGGGCTGGTGAAATTGGCGAAGTGAAAAAAGTGGAATGTTACACTAACCGTCCTATATGGCCGCAGGGATTGCCGCGTCCGGAAAAGGAAGAAAAAGTTCCTTCAACCCTCAACTGGGATTTATTTATTGGTCCGGCGCCATATCGTCCATATAATTCGATATATCACCCGTGGAACTGGCGCGGCTGGTGGGACTTTGGCACAGGCGCTTTGGGCGATATGGCTTGTCATATAATGCAACCCGTAGTCGAAGCTTTGAAATTGAAATATCCGGTAAGCGTACAGGCAAGTTCAACGATGCTTTTGACCGACTGCGCGCCTAATGCAGAGATAGTTAAATATGTGTTCCCCGCACGGGAAAATATGCCCAAATTAGCTTTCCCCGAAGTTGAAGTAACCTGGTATGACGGCGGTTTGCTTCCTGCCCGTCCTGCTGGTTTGCCGGATGGTAAAGACCTCGACATGTCGGGTGGCGGCGCAATTTTCTACGGAACGAAAGACACGCTGATATGCGGCTGCTATGGTGTTAACCCCTATCTGCTGTCAGGACGTAAACCTGTGGTAGAAGAAAAGATGCGTAAAGTTACGCTTAGCCACGAAATGGACTGGGTACGTGCGTGCAAGGAAAGCGCAGGCAACAGGATTGAAACAACTTCAGATTTCAGCAAGTCTGGACCGTTGAACGAAATGGTAGTTATGGGCGTGCTTGGCGTACGTCTGCAAAGTTTGAATCAGGTGCTGCAATGGGATGGCGAAAAGATGGAATTTACGAATATTCCTGCTGCTGCAACTATCCAATCGGTTAAAAAAGACGGCTTTAAGATTCACGACGGACACCCAACATTCGATAAAACAATGAGCGAACCTGTAAATGCCCGCGAATTTGCAAAAGAACTGATTTGCCACACATATCGCGAAGGCTGGTCATTACCTGCAATGCCGTAAGAAATATCATATTGTGCAGTTAAAAATTTATTTATTAAAAATATACGAACAATAAAATGAAAAAAAACAGTTATTTAAGCATTGCTGCAGCTTTTGTTGCCTTTGCTTTTGCATCATGCAACGGAAGTTCCAAAGAACTTCCATGTCCCAATGAAACAACTCCTTATGTTGTTGAAACGACAGAAATAGCAATTCCTGCGGATACTGTCAAAGGCGTTCCTGAATATACTGTTCTCGACAAAACACAAGTAGATCTGAGTGCTTTTCCAAAAGACGCTGAGGGTAATATTGTATTGTTTTGCGGCAAAAGTTTGTACGGCTGGCGCGGCTATGGCAAAGACGTAGTTCCCGGACGCTGGACTATCGACGAAACGGAAGGTGCAATTAAATTCAGTGGAACCGGCACCGGTGAAGGTCAGCAAGGCGATGGCGGCGATATTATTTTTGCTTACAAATTCAAGAATTTTGAATTGAGCATTGACTGGAAAGTATCCAAAGGCGCTAATTCAGGTATTTTTTATTTGGCACAGGAAATAAAAGATCAGGCGATCTATATTTCAGCACCTGAAAGTCAAGTGCTTGATAATGAAAATCATCCTGACGCAAAATTAGGAGTAGACGGTAATCGTAAATCATCTTCGCTTTATGATATGATTGCTGCTAATCCTCAGAATGCCAATCCGTTTGGGGAATGGAATACCACTAAAATCATGGTTTACAAAGGCACCGTTGTTCATTATCAAAACGGGAAAAATGTTCTTGAATATCATTTGTGGACTCCTCAATGGACAGAACTGTTGGAAGCAAGCAAATTCAGCAAGGAAAAATGGTCTCTTGCTTTTGAGTTGCTCAACAATGCTGGCGGGGAAAATCATGAAGGCTATATCGGTTTGCAGGATCACGGCGACGACGTATGGTTTAAGAATATAAAAATTAAGATTTTAGAATAAATAATTTAAATTTTATGTTCATTGAACAGGGCGGCTACCGATATGGAAGCCGCCTTGTTTGTAGTGTGCCATATTCAGAACTGAGGAACAAGAATAGCATCAGGCATATCGTATCATCTGCAAAAACCTGTGTTTTGCGAGAAGGTGCGTAGCGCCAGTATCTTTGTAGCCGTGTGCGTAAGCGCACGGTAAAGATGTACGTAATATAAACAGAGCAGCGTAGCTGCGATACCTTAATTTTTATTCATTTCATATTTATGAATTA
>JAIRPX010000042.1 GCA_031256775.1 Dysgonamonadaceae bacterium | reverse complement strand
GGGGTGGCTCGTAGTTTGGTGCAAATAAAAGTTGTACAACCTTTTTTGCCCGTCAGCTCATTCATGTCAATAAAAAATTAAACCTGTTAAGTCTAAAAGACTTAACAGGTTTTTTCAGCGAACCCTGAAGCAATCCAGTACTAAAAAACTGATAACTGATAACTAAAAACTATTTTCTGGATTGCTTCACTAACGCTCGCAATGACGACGCACAAAATTAAACCGCGTAAAGCATAATTCATAAACATGAAATGAATAAAAATTAAGGTGTCGCAGCTACGTTGCTCTGTTTATATTCCGTACATCCTTTACCGTGCGCTTACGCACACGGCTACAAAGATACTGGCGCTACGCGCCTTCTCGCAAAACACAAAGTTTTGCAGATGATCCGTTTCTACTATATTCTGCACGGCATGGTTTTGTGCAACGTCATTGCGAAGGCGAAGCCTGAAGCAATCCAGTACTAAAAAACTGATAACTAAAAACTGACAACTAATTCCTGGATTGCTTCGCTACGCTCGCAATAACGTTGCACAAAATTAAACCGTGTAAAGTATAATCGCGTCTCTACGGATAGGTAAAGATATTGGCTCTATGTGTCTCATTCATAGTATCCCGTTTCTAAAAAACATCAATTCTTTTGACATTTTTAATGCCTTTTACTTTTTGCAGGCGACTTAAAAGATTGTGAATGTCAGCGACGTCATGTACGGCAACTTCAATCTGTCCTTCAAAAAGACCGTCTTTAGATTCGAGAACCAGTTTTCGCATATTTACTAATAAATCATTAGTTATGATATGTGTAATATCATTCAACATACCCATGCGGTCAATCCCTTTGATGTCGATAGTTGCTGGGAAGGAAAATGTTTTGTGTCCAGACCAGTTGCACGAAATAATCCTGTTTCCGTAACGGGTTTTAAGTGTAAGCGCCTGTGGACAGGAAATTTTATGTATCTGTATTCGATTATCATCCATAATATAGCCCAAAACATCGTCGCCAGGTATTGGGCTGCAACAGGATTCTGTAATATAATTTTTTCTGAAATCTTCTTCTTTAAGCAGATAAGACTTTTTCCTGTCGATTTTATTTTGCGCCTGCGGATGAGGTATATTTTTTTTTGTCGCACCATCTTCCTCTTTATTGGAAGTTCTTAACGCATTCTTCACATATCGAACTAAAAAATTGTCAGCTTTTTCTTTCAAAATTTTACTTGGATTTTCCGGTATTTCCAATTTATTTTCAGCGAAAGCATAAAACAGGTCTTCTTTTTTTGTTTGTCCATAAAATGATACAAACCTGTCTATGACTTGCGTATTAGGCTCAATATCCGCTTTTTTAAGGCATTGCAAGAAAAGCGACTCACCCTTTTTAAGCAATTCTTTCTTCTTTTTTTTCAGGAAATACTCAATTTTTGTCTTGGCTTTAGCTGTAGTTACAAACGCAAGCCATTCCTGATTAGGCGACTGGGAGCGCGAAGTCAGGATTTCTATCTGGTCGCCGCTTGATAATTTGTAGCTGAGAGGCGTTAATTTATGATTCACCTTTGCACCAATACAATGGTCGCCAATGCTGCTGTGTATTTCATAAGCAAAATCAAGTGCCGTTGCACTTTGAGGAAGCGTTTTTATTTCACCCTTAGGGGTAAAGACAAATATTTCAGACGAGTACAGATTAAGTTTAATTGTATCAAGGAAATCCATAGCGCTTGGGCTTGGCGCTTCCAGTACGTCCTGTATCCGTGCCAGCCATAAATCCAGTTCTGTTGATTCGTGCGCAGCATTGTTGTTGCCAAATTCTTTGTACTTCCAGTGCGCGGCAAATCCCTTCTCTGCAATTTCATCCATTTGCGTTGTTCGTATCTGTACTTCTATCCATTGTCCGTCTGGTCCCATAACTGTTAGGTGCAGAGCCTGATAGCAATTAGCTTTGGGACGGCTAATCCAGTCGCGGATACGGTCGGGGCGAAGTTCATACAAGTCGGTTATTGTCGAATATATTTCCCAGCACTGTTTTTTAACGTCAATATCTGCTTTTGGTTCAAAGACGATACGGGCGGCAAATAAATCATAAATATCCTGAAAATCAATTTTTTTTAATCGCATTTTATTCCAGATGGAATAAATTGACTTCACACGCTTTTGCATTTTATACTGGTATCCCAGCTCATCCAATTTTCGTTCTACCGGTTCTGCAAAGTTTCTATAAATTTTTTCGCGGTTGGAGGATGTTGCCTGCAATTTGTGATACAAATAGTTATAGTCGTCTGGATGCTCATATTTGAAACTCAAATCTTCAAGTTCGCTTTTAATAGAAAACAATCCCAGACGATGCGCCATAGGAGCGTAAAGATACATTGTTTCTCCAGCAATCTTATATTGTTTTGCAGGTAAAAGCGACCCAAGTGTTCGCATATTGTGTAAACGGTCGGCAATTTTTATCAATATCACCCGAATATCGTCCGACATGGTAAGCAATAACTTGCGCATATTTTCTGCCTGCGCCGAAGCAGCTTCCGCAAATATCCCGCCCGATATTTTAGTTAATCCTTCTACTATTTTAGCAATTTTTTCTCCAAAGAGATTATTAATATCCTCTACCGTATAATCGGTGTCTTCCACAACGTCGTGCAGCAGCGCGGAAGAAATAGAAGTTGAGCCCAAGCCCATTTCCTCGCTAACGATTGTTGCAACAGCAATGGGATGCATGATGTATGGCTCGCCAGAACGTCGTTTAACGCCTTTGTGTGCTTGATTGGCAAACTGAAAAGCTTTGTTGATGATTTCAAATTTTTTGCGATGATTAGACTTGTCATAACAATTCAGCAAATATTCATAAGCCTGATTAATCATCTCATTTTCCGATGTTTTTATATCTTCCGTAGCTTTCATATTGCATTGATGTATTTTTTTAACGAGGAAGAGGTATTCGAATATAATGATCTTCCTTTATTGCTAATTTATCATTCAGCGCCCTTATTTCGGACTGAGTACAATTGAATTTTTTTGCGATTGACGCAAGCGTATCGCCTTTCTGTATTTTGTATGCGGCAAATTTTTTAGATTTAACCGAACCATTGACATTCGATTTTTCTGCTACCCTTTGTTTTGAAATTGAATAGCCACCATTATCAACATAAAGGACAAGCCGTTTGCCAACTGCTAAACGTTTGCTTCTCAGGTTATTCCATCTGCGGATATTAGAAACGCTGACGCCATACCTGTTTGATATGGTTATTATTGATTCGCCTCTTTTTACGACATGCACAATTCGTTCCGTATTATTGTCATAATCGCCTGTATAGGTGCGGTTTCCAAAAAATTCATCGGTTTTGTAACCGGCAATTGAATCCTGCAATTCAACAAATGCGTAGGCTTTCATAGATGGCAATTTCAATGGACGCGGTTTAGAGTTGCCGGGAATAATATCCTGCTTGTATTGAGGATTTAACGCCCGCAGATATTCCTTTTCAATTCCTAAAACTTCGCTAATCTGACCAAAATGTAATGCCTGATTAACCATTATTGTATCGGTAGAAGGCGGCATATCGGTTTTAACGGGATAGAGCTGATGCTGGGCATAATAGTTCATTACGTAATTAACAGCCACAAATAAAGGAACATACGAGCGCGTTTCCTTTGGAAGATATGGGTAGATTTTCCAGAAATCATTACTGCCCGCCCTGCGTATTGCTTTGTTCACACTTCCAGCGCCACAATTATAGGAAGCAATAACCAGAGTCCAGTCCTTAAAAGTGGCATACATATTCTTAAAATATTCGCAAGCGGCGTAAGTAGCTTTCAACGGATCGCGCCGCTCATCAACTAAACTGTTGATTTCCAAGCCGTGCTGTTTGGCGGTTGGCAACATGAACTGCCACAGCCCCGAAGCTCCAGCCCTGGAAAGCGCCGTTGGATTAAGCGCCGATTCAACAATGGAAAGATATTTCAACTCATCAGGAAGTCCATACTGGTCAAGCGCCTGCTCTATCATTGGAAAGTAAAAATTTTCTAATCCCAGCACATATTCTACCGAACTCCTGCGTCTTTCAACGTATAAATCTATGCAGTTCCTGACCATTTCATTATAGGGGAGTTCCACTATATTGTTCAATTTGGAAAGGCGACTTATATACGTAGAATCATTGTTCGCGGATGTTTCCATATATCCGGGATTTTCTCTTTTATGAGTATAATTCTTCACATACCACGAATTCATCAAACTGTCCAGGTTGGATTCCCAGCTTTCCGGCACAAACAATTCATTATCATTTGTATATTGAGGATTTTCGTCGTATGTATATAGTTCGTCCTGATTTTCGTCGGTTTGCGCCTGCATACAGATTCCTGATAATGCAATTGCTATAAATAAAATATAATGTTTCATCTGTCCTTAGTATATTTATTTTGTTAAAAAGTAATACTGCACTGCAAGCCAAGAACTCCTGGATTAGCTGTTGTTTGCGGTATAATAATTGGATCCATACGGATACTTAAATCCTGGGAAATATCGAAATCAAACAGTTGTGCGTCAACGTATGCGTCAATCATGCAAAGCGCATATACTCCAACCGTAACGATATAGCTCAAATCCCTGTTTCTCCTGAAATAATCTTTTTTGCTGCGCAATACGTTTGTAAACGTAGTCGCCTGGCTCGACGTCCAGGTACTCTGATCTTGCCATTTATACTGATCGCTTTCTCTTTTCCAGCTGAAAAACACATAAGCTTCCCACGAATTTGTTCCGGGATCTTTGTCGGTAAAATCGTTATACGCATTTTTATAGCCGTTATACTGGGTACTGTTCCATGTTATGGCATATACGCATCCCAGGAATCCTCCATAAACAATAGGCAATTTCCAGTATTTGCGATTGTATAACTGCCCTAATCCCGGAAAGATAGCCGAATAAAGCACTGCTCTTGTAGGATTGGGCTTAAATTCTTCAGCCCTTAAAACTAAACTGCTGCGATTATTTGCCTTAGCAGTATCCACTTCTACCGAATCCATGACATATTCCACAGAACTGCTGACAATTATAATGCTGTCATTTTTAGCAGGTCTGGTATTTTGTCCCTGCATATTTGGCAACGCAATCATTATCGGCAATATAATAGTTATGAATAGCTTCAAACTGTTATGAATTATTGTTTTTTAATCGTATCAAAAAGTTGCATAATTCTTTCCAAATCTTTTTCGGAAGCAAACGGGATACTGATTTTTCCAGCGCCTTTTTCATTGATGGCAAAAGCTACTTTTGCACCAAAAAAATCGGATAAATGCGTCCGCAGCAAATCATATTCATTAGCAACAGAATTTTCTTTCTTTTTCTTCGGTAAAACATCCGGCGAAGGTTCGTTTTCGTTCATCTCTTTAACGATTTCTTCTGTTTTCCGCACCGAAAAACCATATTCAAGAATCTGTTTATAAACCATCAACTGGTCGGAAGGATCTTCCAGGGAAAGTAAAGCTTTGGCGTGTCCCATATTGAACGGTTTATTTTTATCCTTCAATCCCATCTGTATTTCGGCGGGAAGCCGCAAAATTCTCAGGAAATTAGCTATTGTAGCGCGATTTTTCCCGATTCGCTCGCTCAACTTTTCCTGCGTCAGCTGATATTCGTTAATCAGTTTTTGCATTCCCAGAGCTGTTTCGACTGGATTAAGATCTTCCCTTTGAATATTTTCGATCAACGCCATTTCTAAGATATTTTCGTCGCTTGCTTTTCTGATATATGCAGGAACAGTTTCGAGTCCGGCTATAATAGAAGCGCGATAACGTCGTTCTCCGGAAATGATTTGATACTGGTCTTGACCTGTTTCACGTAAAGTAATGGGTTGAATGATTCCCAGCGACTTGATTGAGGCAGCCAGCTCTTCCAGCGCTTCCTCGTCGAACACCGTTCTTGGCTGACCGGGGTTAGGCGCAATCTTGGACAATTCTATTTCATTAATTGAAGATGAACCGTTTGTGTTAACATCTTCCATCGTTATCAATGCTCCTAACCCTTTCCCTAACGCTGATTTCACTTGTTTGGACATAATTACTTACTGTTTTTGTCTATTATTTCCTGTGCCAGTTGAATATGATTTTGAGATCCTAATGAATCGGGATCATAAAGCAATACTGGCTGTCCATAACTTGGCGCTTCGCTTAATTTAACATTCCTGTAAATCAGCGTATTGAATACCATCGCGCCAAAATGTTTTTTCACTTCGTCATAAATCTGGTTAGCTAAACGCAAACGTTTATCATACATCGTAAGAAGGAAACCTTCTATTTCTAATGCCGGATTCAATTTCGACTTAATGATTTTGATAGTATTTAATAATTTACTTATTCCTTCCAAAGCAAAATATTCACACTGGACAGGAATAATAACCGAATCAGCCACTGTCAATGAATTAACCGTGATCAAACCCAAAGAAGGCGAACAGTCAATAAAAATGTATTCATATTGATCCCGTATCTTTTCCAGCACTTCTTTAAGCACTTTTTCGCGGTCGGGAAAGTTCAACATTTCTATTTCCGCACCAACCAAATCAATATGCGAAGGCATAATATACAGATTTGGAACGTCGGTAGAAACAATTGCCTTTTCAGGATCTACTTTATTTACAATACATTCATAAATTGAATTTTCAATTCCCTTAATATCAATGCCAACGCCAGATGATGCATTTGCCTGTGGATCAGCGTCAACAATCAACACTTTTTTGTCCAATGCCGCCATAGAGGCAGCCAGATTAATGGTGGAAGTCGTTTTACCTACTCCACCTTTTTGATTAGCTACAGCGATAATTTTTCCCATGATGTTATCCTATTTTAGGTTACAAAGGTAGTTAATTCTAATTTAATATAAACCGATTATTTATATAAACATTGTTAATCGTGTTAATAACTTGTCCAGAATGTTGATAAAACGGGTAAAATCGTTTCCTGCGGCTAATGTTTAACGGCTACCGT
>JAIRPX010000020.1 GCA_031256775.1 Dysgonamonadaceae bacterium | reverse complement strand
TGCAAGTCGTAACCCTTATAAAAACAGTTGTTTGCCGCGCCGCGACTACACTCAACGGCTTCGTCAAAACAGGCGATTGCCTCGCCGTATTTTCCGGCTTGATACAAGTCAATTCCTTTCTGGTAATATTCTTTTGCCGTCATATTTTTATTTTTTATTTCATTGCTTTTTCAACTCCAATATATCTAAAACAGTTGCTGTCCCATTGGTAGAGCAAAAAATCCTTTGTTACCCTGCCGTAGGATATTTCATTATTTACTAATGGAATATAAATCTTTTTCTGTTTGTCGTCGTATCTGAAAAGCCGGTCGAAAGCGTCTTTTTCTTTTTCCTCGCCTTCTTTGGCTATTTCAGTCCAGTAGTTAGCGGCATCATATTCAATACCTATTTCGGACAACAATTCTTTGGAAGTTCGGAACAGGGTTTGTTTGACCAATTTATCGCCATCAAAGGCATATACCGAAATATCGCGGTTTCCCAGCCAACCGGCGGCTTTAAAATAACTGCACTCAATAAGGTAACAAGTCCGGTCGCCAAGGTGCATAGTGTACAGTTCAAATCCGTGGCAGTCCCAAGGCGTTTCGTCTGTATCTTGTGGGTCTTTTTTGAGCGATTCATAGTCCGTTTGTTGAATCTTCCCGTTAATCCTGTATTGCACAATGTTATGATTGCCGCCGTTGTAAGAGGAACTCGTTCCGTCGTTCCAACTGTAAATTCGCAAATTGTTGTCGTCGGACTGCACTATATGGACGTTTGCACTGTCGCATAAAGGCAAGCCGCTGACATCCGAAACGGATTTTTTCCCGCAGGAAACGAGTAAAAGAACGCAACATAAAATTGTTATGGATTTCCCTGTCATTTTCATTGTTCAATCATCGTTGGGAACTCTTTCGGCAGGTGGCGTGTCGGTTAAAAATCGTTCTGTACCAGCCACTCTTCCCGAAAGTAGCGAAAAACATTTACTGCTGTAAAAACTCGCTACTGCCCGTTTGTTAAGTTTTAATTCGTGTTCGCTCGCTCGGAAAATATAATCCGTTTCGTCCTGCAAAAATTCGCAGGGAAAGGCTTTAAAACCGTAATATGAATCTGAAACAAGAGGGTACAAACGGTCATCGCAGACATCAATATACAGCCGCGTATCTTTAATCAGAATGGCAGGAATCCATTCGATTTCTCCCGATTCCACCACACTCATTCCTTTTCTCACTTTCCAAGTTTTCTGCACAATGCCGTATTCGAGATAGGGTTTCCGAATCAGAAAACGGCTCGAAAAGAATTTCAAACTCATCAGTTCAATGTTTAATGCTTTGTCTCTCATATTTTTATATTTTTACGTTTTCAAATTTCATCAGGCGACCAAGCGTTTATTTTGCCGTCAAGCGTAAGATAGAGGTGCTCGCCAAGAAATGCCATATATTGCCCATACCGGTAAGCGAAATCGCTAACATACCGATATTCTGGCGCAACTACAATTTCGCCGGTTTCCCTGTGGCGGAAACCGTATTTGCCTGTGGTTTCGTTTTGAAACCGCTCGAAAAGTATATTTGGCTTTTCCATATTATTTCTATTTTATTGATTATTTATTACTTTTTCCAAAACCTTTTCCAACACGCCAACATAATAAAACGGCAGATTTATCAAATTAAATTCCTTGCCCGCCTGCGTTTTTACTTTGTCAACCGAAAACGGCTGCGACCAAACCCTGACCGCCCAATTGTGCGGACATTCGTCCATAAACAGGTGCAGCGATTTAAGTTTTGAATTATGTCCCGATTTTACTTCAACCGGAATTAGCATACTGTCTTTTTGAAAAATAAAATCTATTTCCGCATCAGACCCCTGCTTGTTTCGTACCCAAAAACTGCGCGTTGCTGAAACACGAGTTTCTTGCGAAAGGAGTTCCTGTGCAACAATCTGTTCGGCAATTTTTCCGCGATAGGCATCAAGAATGTCTTTTGTGCCGAAAATTTCTTTTTGAATGTTGGCGGCATAATTGACCAATCCTGTATCGTTCCAAATCAACTTTGGGGCGCGTTTCAAGTCGGCGGGGGCGGGAATTAAAGCGGCTGTACTCGGATAAACAAGTTCTAAAAGCATTGTTTTTTCCAACGTGCGAAACGCTTCGCCCATTTCCCGCGCTTTGTACGCCGATTCTGCAAAGCCGCCAAGCGTGATTTGTTGCGCCGAGTATGACCAGCCTTCTTTAAGTATGTATCTGATAACGTGCTTCATAGTGTCGTTTTTGGCGTATTTTTCCACATCATCTTTGTAGCCCGTAAGAATTGTATCGTAAATTCCCGACAAACCGATAATATCCCTGTTTGCTGCAAAATGAGCGACAATTTCGGGCATTCCGCCAATGAGCGTGAAACTGTTAAACAAACTCATCGTTTGCGAATGAAATGATTTTGAAACAGATAATTGTTTTACCACTTTTTCGAGTTCGTTATAGTCCATTGCAACAAGAAATTCGCAAAACGAACAGGGGCGTACAGCCATATATTCCACACGCCCGACAGGAAACGAAATATGCGTATCAATCAATGTTTCCAATAGTGAGCCTGCTGAAATAACAAATATTTCGGGCTTTTCTTCGTAAAAATACCGCAAGCGTGCAACTGCCGCAGGTGAATTTTGAATTTCATCAATAAAAATCAAAGTTCTTCCTTCTACACGCGGCTGCCTGCAATACAAAAATATCTCGGCAAGTAACTCATCCATAGAAAAATCATCTTCAAAGAACGATTTAGCCCGCTTGTCTTCAAGGTTAAGATACAAATAAGCATCAAACGATTTTCCGAACTCATCAACCAGCGTCGTTTTGCCAACCTGACGAGCGCCACGCAACACAAGCGGTTTGCGGTTGGGCTTTTCTGCCCATTTTTCCAATTTATATAATATATCTCGTTGAAACATAATGCCAATGTTTTAAAATGACGATGCAAAGATACAAATTTTGTTTCAAAATGACGGTATAAATCAAGAAGAATTGTTTCAAAATGACGGAAAGGGACAGGTGCTCGCCAAGAAATGCCACATATCTGCCACGATAATAAAGAAAATCACTGACTTCGAGATATTCGGGCGCAACTGCAATTTCGCCGGTTTCCCTGTTGCGGAAACCGTCTTTGCCTGTGGTTTCGTCTTGAAACCGCTCAAAATTTGTTGTTGTTGTCATATATTTATATTTATTCCTCATTTATTACTTTTTCGCCAATTTCCTTTCCGTTGGAATTCACAGAGTACCATTTGTTATCACGTCTTGCGGGAAACGACAAGCCGTCTTGCGAATCCATAATTTCATCGTATTGAAAATCACAAACTAATTTGCCGTTTTCATTCATTAAAGCCCATTTATTGTCTAATTTTACTGCACAAACAGAACAAAAGTGGAATATTTTAATATTGTCATAATTAACTTCGTTAATTGATTTTCCTGTTGTTATATCAATAAATTCCCATAGACCTCTTAATCTTCCTGCCAAAAAATATATTCCATTGTCATCTGCCCTGTCATCATAACGAAGCAAGTCATATTGTATTTTTCCAATTTCTTTTCCATTTCTGTCAAGATACCCAAAACGACCATTTCTTATTATCGGAATCACATCATAAATATAGCCGTAAAAAGTTGACGCAATCGTATCGCCAAAAACGACTTCTTTCCCTTCTGTATTCAACAGCCCCCATTTATGCCCTTTGACGAAGTTAATCGACATTAGACGACCATTTTCTGATTTTATCGGCTCTATCATATCATATTCAAAGGGTGTGATTTCTTTTCCTTTGTTATTAATAAGTCCCCATTTTGTTTCAATCTTTCCTTTGAGTGTATCTGGGATTTGGTCAAACGTTTTGTATCTCTTTAACAGAGAATCCGAAAATCGCCCAAACGTTTTCTCTGCCATAAAAAGCGAATCTGAAATTTGAGCAAACGCACAATATTTCTTTTTTAGAAGTACTATTTGTTTCGCTTTGGAATTGAAAAAAACAACGTCATTACCTTTTCTGACTAAACTACTATACGCATAATCATATTCACAGGGAATAATTTCATTACCGTTGGTATCGACAAAACCATATTTGCCATTTTTTCTTACGATTGCATAACCGTCATAGAAAAAGATATTATTCTCGTACTGCGGTTTAATGAAAATTTCATTTGTTCTACTGTCTTTTAATCCGTATTTTTCATTCACTACTGTATCTATCAATGAGGTATAGTTGTTGTTATCAAATTTAACATCAACTGTATAATCGTAGGGAATGATTTTTTTAATGGGATTATTCCACCACAACCATCCATCCCATTTGCTTATGATTTCATCATACGGAGTAAGAGCAAA
Organism: Dysgonamonadaceae bacterium; assembly: GCA_031256775.1. GTDB lineage: Bacteria > Bacteroidota > Bacteroidia > Bacteroidales > Azobacteroidaceae > Azobacteroides. The sequence continues at coordinate 24,733 of JAIRPX010000020.1, read as the reverse complement.
AAATGCAGTCAGTAAAACACCAACGCCAAGACCGCCCCACAACCATTTGTTTAATTTATGCCACTGTCCTTTTATGAAAGATTTTGGTATTTCTTTTTTTATTTCTGCAACTCCTTCGTCTATTTTCTTTGGAATATCAGACACTTTTTTATTGGTTTCCGAAACATCACCTTTGATTTCAGACATACCTACTTTTATTTCGGAAACGTCTTCCTGTAAATCGGTTACTTTTGTGTCCAATACGGAAACTTCTTCCTGTATTTCCTGCAATTTTTCTTCCTCAGGCGTACTTTTTTCGTTCTGTTCTTTCCGAACAGGTTTTGCGCCGTTTGAATTTTTCATCTTTTTTGTTTTTTAAATTTTATTTCAAATTAAAAGCAATATACTCACTATCGTTTTTTACGCATCCAACAAAATAAACGCCGCCCAAAATTGCGGTTTGTCAAATATTTTTTGACCGTTCTTTTCGTAATTCCGCAAGTCGTTTTGAGCCGACATAAATGCCTCGCGCTTGCTTTTGCCTGCCAACAAATGTTCATAAAAACGGCTCATCATTATGGCTGTGGCTTCGTCGCTCACACTCCACAAACTCATCAGCAACGTTTGTGCACCCGCTTTTTTGAAGCCGCGCTGCAAGCCGAAAACGCCTTCGCCGGTTACTTCGCCCAAACCTGTTTGACAAGCAGAAAGTACTACTAAATCCAAGCCGCGCAAATCGGTTTGCGCTATTTCTTTGGCGGTTAATATGCCATCATTCGCCATCGACTGTACATTTTCATTGGAAAGTGCTACATTCGCGCCTGCCATCAGTAAACCGGAACGGTTGAGCGATAAATCTTCTTTGGAAGTATTATTGTTTTTCGTTTCATCTTCGGGCAAATAAAAACCGTGCGTGGCGATATGCAAACGTTTCACTTTTTGTCCGGACAATTCCCTGAACGAAGATTCCGTGCCTTCTTTACCTGAAAACACAATTGGCATAAAACCTTTCTCTGACAACATTCCACCAATTTGTTCAATTTCCTGAGCGGTGTACGCCAACGGTGCGGCGTGAATGTCCGAGAGCGACAATTCGCCGATAACTTTTCGCATTTTGATTTCCTCAAGATATTCGTTTTTATCGGCGGCGGCAAGTAGAGGATTATTTGTGTTGCCATCATAGTCCAAACCACCGTAAAGAACGGTTTTATCCTGCTCATTTTCCAATTTCTTAATTGCCAACTGTCGCGTGGAAGACAAGCGGTAAAGATTATATCGTTTCTGCATATCGCCTTTGCTTGCAGGCAAATACTCAATAGCCAACTGGTGCAAAACGCCTGACGGAGCGAAATAGATATTTTTCACGTCTTGCAGATATTCTTCGAGTGGCGACCAAATCATATTGCCCAATGCTGCCGATTCGTAAATCCGGTTTTGGTCTTTTTCCATATCTATATCTTTAAAAAGTTTGGAATTTCCATCCAACGCCAAAGAATCCAATTCGCCTTGACGGAACAGTTGTACCATTTTCGGGTGTTCCCAATCTTTTTTGAGAAGGAGGGCGGCGTAAGTTCGAGTATTTGGCACAATCGTATCAAAAATTGTCGGATTGAAATCAACAAATTCTATGGCAATATCCGTACCCGATAAACTGTTTTGTACATCTTGCCATTTCAATGTAAGATTGCGCGTGTAGTCGCCATAGATTTGGGAACGACGCATTAATTCGCGTTCGAGGTTTTGTGATTTTTGTTTGAGAGTATCAATGAGTGTTTGATTTTGTAATTCTTCGGGTTGTTTGTACATTAAATTAAGTTGTGCATCTTGTAGTTTTAGTTGTGTAAACAGGTTGATAATATCCGTGTCCCCACTTTCAAGTATCATCGAATGAAGACTTAATTCGGAATTTAGCAACAACCCTTTACTGAAAACCGCACCATTGTATGCCAAATCCAAAAATAGAGGGTATCCACCCGACAACAGACTGAAAGTGTATGGATAATCGGTCGTAATTTTTTGATTATTTCCACTTGTCCATATCGTATTTCTTTCAACGGCTGTCATATTTCTAAAATTATTGGTAATTTTCCCCTGAATTATATCAAATTCCTGTTGATATAATCTTGCCGCCACTTCTATGGAGTCACCATAGAAATACGCCGCATACAGTGGCTCTAAAAAAGCCTGCAATACATTCCTGTTGGCATTATTGATATGTCTTTCCATATATTTGAATGCTGTTTTGCCGATTTCAACGGCTTGTGGCAATAATTCGGGACGATTGTTAATAACCGCTAATGCCGTCAAATAATAACATTTCATAGTTAAATCCAGATTCAAAGAAAAATAATTTTCGCCCTGAAGAGCGATAGCTTCATTTCTCTGTTTCAAAGCATTTTCAAAATCATTTACTCTACTATATTGGCGTGCAAGGTTATTTATACTATATATGTGAATACGATTATTCTTTTCGTTTTTGAATAATTTGTCGCTTAATGCACGAGCTTCTTTTGCCTTTTCAAGAGCCTGATATTTATTTTCTAAACGGACTGATTGCAAAACGTTCAGATAATCAACACTGTTTTCACCAAAATAACTTTTTGCCAGATTCAATGCTTCCATTCCCAATAACTCACCTTGTTTCCAATCGTTGATTGACTTATAACTAATTGCTAAACTCATAAGTCCCTCTATATATTTATCTGTTTTATTTCGAATTATGTTGAGCATCTTTTTTTTTGTTTCAATAGCATTTACATATTCACCTATAGCATCGTAATAGTTGGCTTTATATCCTAACATATCGGCGTATTCACTGCTTTGCTCCCCATATTGTTTTGAAACAAAATTTTGCAAATTAATTATTACTTTTTCGGCTTTCTCATACATTCCACCCATTGTATATGTCATAATACACGAAGGAATATAAGTATCAAAGTATTCTGAAATTTTACCAGATTGATAAATAAGACTAACTATTTCATCGCATATTGAAACGGCTTTTTGATAGTCACCGAACGTATAACACCATTCTAATAATTGTAATGTCGCAATTAAATTTTTGCCTACATCTGTTTTTCTTTGAATAGCAGCGGCAGTTTCTGCTATTTCTATCGCTTTATTATACTCTTTGTTGTATCTGTATGTTGACGCCAATAAAGATAATTGTTTGGCATATTTGGCACTTTGTTCCCCTTTTGTTTTTTTTACCGTTTCAACCAGATAATTACTCGTTTCTATTGCTTTTGAATGATTTTTAGTGAGTGAATAGTCCGGTACCAAATTTTCCAATGTTTGCAAATATTCAGGACTGTTTTCACCCAACTTTTTCTTTTGCATGGCAGCGGCTTCTTCGCCTGCTTGAACGGCTTTTGAATACTCTTTATTTATACTGTAACCTATGGCAAGTTTAAATAATTCCGTTGCATACTTTTGATTTTGTTCCCCGTAAATTTTCTTGGTCATATCTGTTACCAAAATTTGGGTTTCAAGAAATTTCGGGTAATTGTCTGCGTTTAAATAATCCATAGCCAAATTTTTCGTTTCTGCCAACTCTTTTGCGTTTTGCGCAAAGCCGACAGCAACAAAACATAGAAGGACAAAGAGAAGTGTCACTCGTTTCATATTCTATTTTGTTATTGCGTTAATAAACAATTCAATATCTTTTTCCTGAAATTTAATATCCGGGCAAGAAATATCCAGATACTCGATAACGAGTTCGCGGATTGATTCTCTGTCCAAGTCCGTATGCAGATAGACGGAAATAAAATTGCGGCAGGCATCTGCCTCGCTCACGTTCAACACGAGTTTGTTGGATAGCAGTTGGCTTTTGTTTGTTTCGGCATTGTAATAAGAGAGTTGTAATTTTGTGTCGAAAGGCGTTTGCGCTTTGCCGTCAATCGTGAAAATAGAACGATCGAGGACAATATTCGTGCTGTCGGTCGGCAGGCGTTTGTTAATTTGTTCGCCCTGATATTCGTAACTCACATAATAGTAATGAGTATTGTCGGTTGGCAGTTCACCTTTGAGCGCAATCCGCTCAAACAAACCGAAAGTGCGGTTGAAAGGGTCGCGTGTCGAAAGCCGCTTGGAGTCGGTCAGATACTCCCAGACGGTTTTATTTCCTGACTTTACCAATAACTCTTTCGTGAAAATTCGCGGTTTGTTTGTTGTTGCATCAAATACTTTCAATACTTGATTGGGAAGTAATTCCGGTTTTTCGGACGACAAAAACGAATCGCCTTTTCGGTAATCCTTGCCGCCTATTTTTACAGGCTCAGGATTAAGAAACATTATTTTCAGCGAATCCTGCGCCGAAAGATTGAGGCAGCACACAATCGCCACCATTGTTGTAATGATTTTTCTTTTCATTTTTATTGTGTTTAAATAATTTACAAATATCGTTACAGAAGGCAAGCCATCCGCCAAGAATCAGCACTTCAATAAAGTGCCCCCAAATTCGATAAATCAATAGATTGAGACAACAGAGAAGAAACGAATAACCGATAAATGACAAAAGAAATTGAACAAAACGGTTATTTTTGATTTTAACCAACATTCTCGCAAGCCAAAGAAAAAATTTGAGTAATCTGACTGTTTTAAATTTGTCGTATATTTTCACAAAAAATTGTCTGATTTTTTGCTTGATTTTTGCAACCCCAATTAATTCGGAAAATTTCTTTTGAGAAATAATCAAAAATGACGTAATAAGGAACACCACAAAAAGTAAAAACAGTAACCCGCCGGAAACGGCAACTTTTTCCTGTATAAGCATTAAAAAAGCGTTGTAATTTATCAATACGCCGGGAATAGCACCTACGGTGGTGTCGTGAATATCGTGTTCTGTGAGGTCTCCAATCAAAATTATTTTGTCTTTGAAATAATTTTCAGGATAGACTTCCCGCAACAGTTCCAACAAATCGGCTCCGAGATTTAGGTAATTATTCTCGTAATAATCATCTTTTTTATTGTACTGTTCCTGCATAGTAACCTTAAAATCAAGAATAATGCTGTTGGTAGCCAACTTTCCGTTCATACTGTACCAAAGGCAATGGCTGTTGAAACTTCCGCCTGTCAGTTCTTCCCACATAAACAGTGGAATACTCTTCTTTTCGTCTTGAATATATTGAAATTTCAGAAAGTTATTTTCAATGAGATTTGTTTTATAATCGGCGTAAGCAGCCTTGCTTTCAAGTTGTGAGGGAAATATTTTTCCGTCTTTGTGCATCGGGACAACCAAGCGCGGCATTTTCCCCATCAGCGTAAAAAGCGAATCGTCTATCGGCGTTTTTAGCGTAGCATCGAAAAACACGTCGCAAACAATATATTTGTACGAACTGTCTTTTCCCAGATATTGAAAAAGTTCAAATAATTTGTTGCGGTCGGTAATATCAATTTTTCCTGCGGGAATACCGTTTTCGTAATAATCGACCAAATCCCTGTCGTAAGCCACATTGACGAGTAAAATATTATCCGGCACTGCATTGTCGCTGTGCAAATACTTTTTTGCAATATTCACCAATTTGATAAATCCAGATTCATCGGAAAAAGTTATCGGTTTATTCCACAACCAATAACAGGCAATCAACAGCAACAGTGAGTGTGCTGCGGAAAAAAGCCGTCTCTTTAAGTTGTTATTTTTATTTGTTGTCATAACACAATCGGTTTGCTTTTCAATAATCCACTTCTTTAAATTGGCTTGCGCCATTGCCGGCAGAATCTAATCTGTAACGTTTTCCGTCTGACGAGTTCCATATTCCGGTTGCACCCTGTTCAAGACGGTTGCCTTTGGAATCCCACACGATACTGCCGGAGTTCTTAATCTGAACGCCGTAGGCATCGTAAAGCGCGTCGCCTTTTGGCGGGTTGTATCGTTCGCTTTTTTGTACGCGGTTGTCCGCAGCAACGTTGCCCACAAGCCAAGCCGACCCGCCCCAAAACGCCAAATAAAATGCCAAAACTACGCCGAAAATACCAAGCGGCACAATGCCATAAACAGCGGCGACCGCAGGAATAATGACCGACAACACCGCGAAAAATGTATTGTATTCATACTTAATGTATTCATAACAATTTTTGATACAATAATACCAGCCGACAAAAATTGCCAGCGACATCAAAAAATAGAGAATGCCAAAAACAGGTTTCCACCAAAACTGATCCCAGCCAAACGGCACAATGTCGTTACCAAACACCAACATATTAAGCAATGGTACGGCAATTATGCTTGCGTAAAGGAAAATAAATTGCAGAACGATTGCCGTTTTTTCTGATTTCAGCGTTCGTATCATAATAAAAAGCGGAAGGAACACTGCCAGCGATGCCAAAGGAATAACGCCCCTGACGGCAACGATATTTTCTTCCACTATCGCCGCAACAATTTGATATGGTTTGGCAACGGTATTTATGAAAGCGTATATGTTTCCTATCAACGCATCAACCGCATAAATATCTATCCACATCAACGCTACTGCCGACAACGGAATAAGAGAGAGTACAAAAAACACTGCGATTATCCCTTTCTCGCTCATAAATGCGCCAAACAAAAAACGGATAAGCGACAATGCGACCAATATACCCACCAAGCCAATAAGCCCATATACGACCATAGTTAAAAAACCGTCATAGAAATGCCAGAGCATATATAAAAATCCGAAAGCATAAGTTATCATTGTTATGGGAAGATTTGACGCCCCTTCCGTTTTACTTAAAACAATACCACCAATATTGCTCAACAATAAAATACCTGCGATTATAACGCTCAAAATAAACCAAAAGCCTGAAGTTTCTATAGGAAAAAGTATCGCAAAATATTTTGCGTCTTTGCCGGTGCGCCACTCTACAAGCGGTTTGATTTCTTTGCTGTAAGAAAAAGAAAAAGGGCTACTTGTCGTTTCCTGCGCTGTCTTTTCTGTTGCCATTGCCGCGACATTGTCGTAATAAGTGTATTCGGCGGTTTGTTTTATGGTTTTTGTTTCTTTTGCAGGTGGGTTACCGTCATTCCAATCACTTATTGAAGTAGTTGTTGCAGTTCGTTTTGTCCAATTGCCTTCCTTGTCAAATCCTTCATATTTATAAGTTATGGTTGTTTCTACATTGCCTTCGCCGCCTTCATATTCAACAATTACTTTTTCTTTATTTGGGAAAGCATTTGCACCCTCATAACTATAAGTAGTTTTGCTTGCATCTATGTCTCCACCAGTGATAGAAATTATTCGACCGTATTTATCGAATTTGTAATCTGTTACAAATTCAAAACCGTCAAAATCGCCGCCTTTTGCCATTACTGTTTCTTTGCGGCTGTTTTTTCCAAAAGAAACGGTGCTTTCCACATCAGCCTTGTCAGACTCTTGGTTGAATTTGATTGTGTACTCATACTCACCCTTAAATTTAACCGTTTTTACTTTGCCGTAAAAACCATTCGCTTTTACCCCTGACATATCGTTTTCTGTCAGTTTGTCGAGAGGCTGCAATTGCGGCATTTGAACTTGTCCATAAGCCGTAAGCGGCACAACAAACGCCAGCAATAACATTGCTGCTGCAATTCTCTCACTCTTAATCAGTTTTATAAATTTTGTTGCCATAATTTTTTGTCTCTTTAATTTTTCGTATATCAAATTACAAAAGTACAAAAAAACTTCAATTAACAGTTCAAATTATCTCAATTATCTACTGTTATTTTCAGACAGTTAACTTTTTGTTACCGGAAACGGCTTTATGGCTTACATATCCTCAAATTCTAACAAGTGTGGAAATGGGGATTTTGAGCAAATTTGAGGATTTTACAAATGAGCGTGTATGTGATTTCCATTGTAATTTGAAAATCGGTATTGGAACACACAATCGTTTGCGGGCAATTACGATTTTCAAACAACCGCAAAGCCGAAAGCATCGCCTGCAAGTTATATCGTTTTCGTTATCCTCGTGGTGGGAAAACTCCGCGCTCATTGCATTTGTCGGGTTGGTTTTCTTAATCCAAATATGCAATGTTTCTTTGTTGTTCAAAATTTCTTCCTTACCTATCGCGTTCAAAATTCCTGATTTTGTTAAGCGTGTAGTTGTCGGAAAGAATTTTTCGAATCATCTTTCGCGTCTCCGTCCATCTTTTGTTATCAACATTGATTTTATCCCCCACTTTTTATATTAAAATAAATATATTGTTTATCAATAATTTGGATATTAAATAACTTGTTAATATCTTTGTGAAATTTTTTTTTATAAAAAATATGGAGAATTGTGGGGAATTTCATACCTTTACACTCTGAAACAGATGCAAAGTGGAAAGGTTCATTGGCAATATAGATGCTAAGACGGATGCTAAGGGGCGGGTTTTTATACCGGCGTCGTTCCGTAAAATCATGCAAACAGCAGGCGATTCGCAGCTTGTATTGCGTATGGACACCTATAAAGATTGCTTAGTTTTGTATCCTTACTCGTTGTGGGACAAAGAAGTTGACGAAGTACGGTCGAAGCTAAACAAATGGGACGAAGAGGAACAGGAACTTTTCCGCATGTTTGTTACAGGAGTAGAAATATTGGAAATGGATGCGTCCGGACGTATTCTCATACCAAAGCGCTATTTGCAAAAAGCTCAAATCGGCAACGAAGTGAAATTTGTCGGAATGATAGACAATATTGAAATCTGGAGCAGAAGCAAACTGGAAACATCGCTGATGGATGAAGATAAATTCCGGGCTGGTGTGCGTAAATTTTTGGCAAATAAATAATATATGGACGTGTATTCCTATCATATTCCTGTTCTCGTGAAAGAGAGCGTCGATGGATTGAACATTCAACCCAAAGGAAAATACGTGGACAACACGTATGGCGGCGGCGGACATGCTAATGAGATATTGAAGCGGCTGGACGATGATGGTCGTCTGTACGCTTTTGATCAGGACGCCGATGCCGAGAAAAATATTCTTTCCGACAGGAGGCTTATATTTATAAGGAGCAATTTTCGCTATTTTTCCAATTTCATGGACTGGCACGGACTGGAAAAAATAGACGGAGTGTTTGCTGATCTTGGTGTGTCGTCCCACCATTTTGACGATGCAACACGCGGGTTTTCGTTCCGTTTCGACGGCGATTTAGATATGCGAATGAATAAGAGAGCCGGTAAAACGGCGGCAGAGATACTTAATGAATACAGCGAATCGGAACTTGCCGATGTGTTTTATTTATATGGCGAATTACGAAATTCACGCGCTATAGCAAGAGCTGTTGTGAATAAGAGGAACGAAAAAAAAATTCGGACAGTTTCGGATTTTTTAGACATTTTGAAACCCTGTTTCAGTAGGGAAAAAGAGAAAAAGCATCTCGCTCAGGTTTTTCAGGCATTGAGAATAGAGGTGAATAAAGAAATGGATGCACTGAAAGAAATGTTGATTCAGGCTGGCGATTATTTAAAAACTGGAGGGAGATTTGTTGTTATCACGTATCATTCTTTGGAAGATCGCATAGTTAAGAATTTTTTCAAAACAGGCAACTTCAATGGAGAAGCGGAAAAAGATTTTTATGGCAACATTAATGCTCCTTTTCAGATGATTAACAGCAAAGCAATAACGCCAGGAATCGACGAGATTGAAAAAAATCCGCGTTCCCGTAGCGCAAAACTGAGAATAGGAGAAAAAAGGCATTAATAAACAAACAGTTATGGAAGAAGAAAATGAAGAAATAGCTTTTGAAAATAAGAAAGGAAAAATGCAGACAAAAAATATTTTCCTGAAAATACTGGTAGGCGATCTGTTTGAAGACTTTATCATCAAGCAGTCGAAAATGATCCTCTGGGTCTTTTTCCTCATTTTGGTTTTCATAAGCAACCGTTATTCCTGCTCGAAAAAACTTGCAGAAATTCGAAGATTGACAGCAAAACTCGAATTAGTAAAATATGAAAATCTCAGTCTTTCCACCGAAATTACGACGCGCAGCCGTCAAATTCAATTGGAAGACATGCTGAAAGAAAAGGGTATCAATCTGGAAATGGCTAAAACTCCAGCAATAGAAATACATAGATAATTAAATATTATGTCGCCCAAATCATTAAATAACAGCATTAAATTGAAATATTTCATTATAACGGTATTTGTCATCCTTGTTGCTGTGGCAATTTTGGGACGCGCTTTCTATATTTCGATGATAGAAGGAAGTTTATGGAGAAAATACAGTGCAAATCAGGTCGTTGTTAGCGTTCCTGTTTCTGCGGTCAGGGGAAATATTTATTCATGCGATCACCAGCTAATGGCTGCCAGCGAAGCCCATTACTGGTTATATATTGATTTTTGGGCTGAAGGAATAAAGAAAGACACCTTATATAGTTATCTTGATACGCTTGCCTGCGAATTGAACAGTATGTTTCCCTCCAAATCGGTCAGTCAATACAAAGAACGCCTTGAAAAAGGATGGAAGACAAGGGAAAATGGAGGAAAAAGACAAAACAGAAGATACAGGCTGTTAGATCACGATGTTAATTATCTTCAATGGGTAAAAATAGATACAATGCCGTATTTTAAAAAAGGAAGGAATAAAAGCGGATTATACAGGGACACTGTTTACCGTAGGGTTTATCCCTTTGAAACGCTGGCTTTGCGTACAATCGGTCGCACGAATACTAATGAAGACGGGAAAAAAGGGATATACGGGCTTGAATGTTACTATGATTCCCTGCTGAGGGGAGAAGACGGCATTGCTGTGCGCAGGAAAATAAACGGCAGAACTCAGGATGTTATTACCCAAAAGCCTGTAAACGGGAAAGATATTGTTTCCACTATTGATATTACCATTCAGGACATAACTGAAAGAGCCTTGCTCGACAAACTGAAAATTCTCGACGCCGAATCCGGCACTGCTGTCGTTATGGAAGCGGCAACTGGCGAAATTAAAGCCATAACAAACATGGGGCGCGTCAGCGAAGGCGTATGGGACGAATCGCGCAGGAATTTTGCCCTGTCAGATATGAGCGAACCAGGCTCTACATTTAAAGTTGTTTCAATGATGGTGGCGCTGGAAGACGGACTGGTACATCCGGATGATTCTGTCAACGTTGGAAACGGAGTAACTAAAATTGCCGGACAGCATCTTGAAGATCATAACGCCAAAAGCGGCGGATACGGAATGATTACGGCTGCGCAGTGTATTAAATATTCTTCCAACATTGGGGTGGCAAAACTTATTATGAACGCTTATAAAAACAACCCGTCAAAATATGTGGACGGTATTTATAAGATAGGACTGAACAAAGATATGGAACTGGAAATACCAGGCTATGGCGTTCCGCGCATCCAGCATCCTGACGATAAAAACCGTTACTGGGATGCTACGGCTTTGCCCTGGATGTCGTTTGGCTATCGCACGCAAATCCCGCCAATATACACTCTAACATTTTTCAATGCTATCGCCAACAACGGGAAAATGGTAAAACCAATATTTACCAGGGAAATACAGGAAGAAGGTAAAACCGTCGAAAAAATAAAACCGCAGGTCGTCAATAAACAGATTTGTTCGAAGAATACATTGAACATTATACGTCAGATGCTTGACAGCGTAGTCAATCAGCCCGGAGGAACGGGAAAATTTGCCCACTCAGATTTTGTCAGGATAGCCGGTAAAACAGGTACCGCCCAGATTTCGCATGGAAAAGCAGGCTATAAATCGGGAGGAACAAGGCATCAGGTTTCTTTTTGCGGTTATTTCCCAGCCGACGATCCTAAATATTCATGTATCGTAGTTATACGCAATCCACGAAACGGAGGAGCTTCCGGAGGAGGGATGTGCGGTCCTGTTTTCAGGGAAATTGCCGAAGAAATATACGCTCAGAATAAGATACCCAATACATCTGTGTTGCAGATAGATACGTTGCATCAGTTCCTTCCGGAAGTAAAATCGGGATTAGTCGAACCGTCTGTTTACGTAATGAAAAAATTAGACGTTGCATACAAAGACAGTACGGATGGAAAATGGCAATTTTCGGGCTGTAAAAATGAAAAAATAGTTCTTAAAGATAGGAGTATAAGGGAAAACCTTACGCCTAACGTTATCGGCATGGGAGCAAAAGACGCCATTTATGCAATGGAAAGCGCAGGATTGAGGGTTTTGCTTTATGGAAAGGGCGCTGTGACGAGCCAGTCGATAGCTCCGGGAACAAAAACGCCCAAAGGACAAACGGTTACATTAACGCTAAAATAGATAAATGATTATGGAATTAAAAACTATTATTAATGGAATATCATCGAGCATTACAGGCGATGAAAATAAAGATATAGCAGGGATTCATTCCGATTCGCGAAAAATTCAACAGGGTTTTCTTTTTATTGCAGTTTCGGGAACGCAGTCTGATGGACATGCTTATATTGACAAGGCAATTGAAAATGGAGCGATTGCCGTAGTATGTCAGCAATTGCCTGAATCTCTGCAAACAGATATTACTTATATTCAGGTTAAAGACAGTGCGGAGGCGCTGGGGCTTATTGCTTCCGCATGGAACGGACATCCATCCATGCAGTTAAATCTGGTTGGCGTAACCGGTACAAACGGAAAAACAACAATTGCAACATTGCTCTATACCCTGTTCCGGAAATTGGGATACAAGGCTGGATTGCTTTCTACCGTATGCAATTACATCAACGATAAATCATATCCTACAACGCACACAACGCCCGACGCAATAGAACTGAACGGGTTTTTGGCGCAAATGGTTGATGAAGGCTGCGAATATGCGTTTATGGAAGTCAGCTCTCATGCTGTTGTCCAGAAGCGAATTGGCGGATTACATTTCAGAGGCGGAATATTTACCAATTTAACCCGCGATCACCTGGATTATCACAAAACATTCGAGGCTTATCGCGATGCAAAAAAAGAATTTTTCGACATGCTTCCGTCTTCTGCTTTCGCATTAATCAACAAAGACGACAAAAACGGTATGTTTATGCTTCAAAACACAAAAGCTGACAAGCATACTTATTCGCTCGCGGCTTTGGCTGATTTTAAGGGGAAAATCCTTGAATCGCATTTCGACGGAACAGTGATGACTGTTAACGACGTGGAAATTAACACGCAATTTGTTGGCAAATTCAATGCGTACAATATTTTAGCAGTTTATGGAGGGGCGGTTTTGCTGGACGAAAATCCCGATGAAATTATGGTATTATTGAGTACGCTTCAATCAGTTTCAGGACGGTTTCAGACTTTCCGTTCTCCTGAAGGCTATACGGCAATTGTCGATTATGCACACACGCCGGATGCGCTGACTAATGTGCTTAATACGATTAACGAAGTGTTGGATGGCGGCGGAAAAATATTGACGGTGGTGGGATGCGGCGGTAATCGCGATAAGGGCAAACGTCCGATTATGGCGAAAGAAGCCGTCCGTTTGAGCGACCGCGTTTTCCTGACCTCCGATAACCCGCGCTTTGAACAGCCCGACGATATAATAAAGGACATGTTCGACGGTCTGGATTTAACAGAAAAAAAGAAAGCTGTCTGCATTGCCGACCGGCGCGAGGCTATTCGCACAGCCTGCATGTTTGCCAAATCAGGCGACGTGGTTCTGATAGCCGGTAAGGGACACGAAGACTATCAGGAGGTGAAAGGCGTAAAATATCACTTCGACGACAGGGAAATTGTACAGGAAATATTTAAACAATAAAGAATTACAGTAATGTTATACGACTTATTCAACTATCTCAATCATTTAGACATTCCCGGCGCGAGAATATTTCATTACATTTCTTTCCGCTCGGCAATGGCGCTGATTTTGTCGCTGCTGCTCTCAACCATTATAGGAAGACGGATTATTGATAAACTGCAAAAGCTCCAGATAGGCGAAACCGTTAGAAATCTGGGACTGGAAGGTCAGATGCAGAAAAAGGGAACTCCCACAATGGGCGGAATCATCATCATTCTTTCCATTATTATTCCGGTGTTGCTGCTGTCGCGTTTGTCAAATGTTTATATCATACTGATGCTGATAACGACGATCTGGATGGGCGTCATCGGTTTTACCGACGATTATATCAAAGTATTCCTTAAAAACAAAGAAGGACTAAGCGGCAAATTCAAGATAGTAGGACAGATAGGATTAGGTCTGATTGTTGGATTAACTCTTTATTTAAGTCCCAGAGCCGTGATGCGCGAAAATGTTGAAATCAGGAAGGCTGGCTCGTCTGTCGAGGTTGCCTATTCTCCTCAGGTGAAATCCACGCAGACAACTATTCCGTTTTTCAAGAATAACAACTTCGATTATCGCGATCTGGCTTCATTCATGCCGAAATACAGAACTGCGGCAACATGGATTATATTTGTTCTTATTACTGTTTTCATCGTGACAGCCGTTTCCAATGGGGCAAACCTGACAGATGGTCTTGACGGTCTGGCTGCCGGAAGTTCTGCAATTATCGGGGTTGTGCTGGGAATACTGGCTTACGTTTCCAATCACCTCGAATATGCGGCATACCTTAATATAATGTACATACCGGGCAGCGGCGAACTGGCTGTTTATGCAGCTGCATTTATCGGGGCTACCGTCGGTTTTTTGTGGTATAACGCTTTTCCTGCTCAGGTTTTTATGGGCGACACAGGATCGCTGACACTGGGCGGAATCATTGCCGTTTTTGCCATCATTATTCACAAGGAATTATTGCTGCCCATTCTTTGCGGAATCTTTTTTATCGAAAGTTTATCGGTGATAACACAGGTTGTCTATTTTAAGTTTACAAAAAGGAAATATGGCTTCGGTAAACGTATTTTTAAAATGACGCCTCTTCATCACCACTTTCAGAAAGCGGGAAATGCAGGAATTAACGCCTTTTTCCAGAAACCGCTAATGCCTGTTCCTGAATCGAAAATAGTGGTGCGTTTCTGGCTGATTGGAATCATTCTGGCAGCACTTGCAATAGCCACGCTTAAAATGAGATAGTTTGAAAAAGAAAATAATAATAGAATATTCGTTAAACAAAATATGCAAAAAGCGATAAATATATGACTGTAAAGGAAATACAAAGTAATCCCGCTCGCCGGATTGCCATACTTGGCGCAGGCGAAAGCGGGAGCGGTGCCGCTGTTTTGGCAAAAAAACAGGGATTCGATGTTTTTGTTTCCGATTTGTCTGAAATAAAGCCGCAGTACAGGGAAATTCTGGAAAAAAACATGATTGCTTATGAATACAAAAAGCATACGGAATCATTGATCCTTAATGCCGACGAAGTAATAAAGAGTCCTGGCATTCCTGAAAAAGCGCCACTGATTCAAAAGCTTAAAGCTCAGGGAACGCCGGTTATTTCGGAAATTGAATTTGCCGGACGTTATACGGATGCTAAAAAGATTTGTATAACTGGAAGCAACGGTAAAACAACAACAACAATGCTCACATATCATATTTTAAAGAACGCAGGGTTGAATGTTGGTTTGGCGGGAAACGTCGGCAACAGTTTTGCCATGCAGGTGGCTGAAAATGATTACGATTGCTATGTGATTGAATTAAGCAGTTTTCAATTAGACGGCATGTATGATTTCAAGGCTGATATTGCCGTTTTGCTGAACATTACGCCCGATCATCTGGATCGTTACGATTATGACATGCAGAACTATGTCAACTCAAAATTTCGTATTCTGCAAAATCAGACGGAAAACGACGCTTTCATCTACTGGAACGACGACCCGCTGATAGCGCAGGAAATCAAAAAGTTGAAACCCAAGTCAACTCTCTATCCGTTTTCCGACAAAAAAACGGATGAGACTAAGGCTTATGTAGAAAATAAGAAAATAATTATAAAAACATATAATGATACATTTACAATGGAAGAAGAATTGGTAGCGCTAACCGGGAGGCATAATCTGTATAATTCTCTTGCTTCGGGAATTGCCGCTAAATTACTTGACATCAAGAACGACAGTATCCGTCAGTCGCTCAGCGATTTCAGGGGAGTGGAACACCGGTTGGAAAAGGTTGCCCGCGTGAGAGGAGTGGAATACGTCAACGATTCAAAAGCGACAAACGTTAATTCCTGCTGGTATGCCTTGCAAAGCATGAAACCGCCTGTAGTCCTTATTTTGGGAGGAACAGACAAGGGTAATGATTACGGCGAAATTGAACTGTTCGTGAAAGAAAAATGCAGGGCGCTGATTTTTCTGGGAATAGACAATTCCAAACTACATCATTTTTTTGACGGAAAAATAGGAACGATTCGTGACGCTGCTTCCATGAAGGAAGCCGTAGACCAGGCTTATGAAATCGGACAAATGGGCGATACGGTTTTGCTTTCGCCATGTTGCGCCAGTTTCGACCTGTTTCAAAACTACGAAGACAGGGGCAGGCAGTTTAAAGACTGTGTGCGCAGATTATAGCAGTATGTTAATGTTTGCCTGAGTTGTTATTGATTGATGCAGTATGGATTTTCTAAATAAAATGTTCAGAGGGGACAGGGTAATTTGGCTGATATTCATGTCATTATGCCTTATTTCCATCGTGGAAGTTTACAGTGCCTCCCTCTCCCTGACATATAAAACAAGTTATTGGGATCCAATAACCCGACATGCAACGTTTCTCCTGACAGGATTAATGCTGGTTTTGCTCACACATGCCGTCAAACCTAAATTTTTTGCCATATTTGGAGTTTGCCTGCCGTTTGCTTGCCTGTTGATGATTGCGGCGCGAATATTTTGCGAACCGGTCAATAATTCCTATCGCTGGGTTAGTTTCTTAGGTATCCAGTTTCAACCTTCAGAGATAGCCAAGCTCTGCCTGATTGCTTTTGTTGCCCGTATTTTAAGCAGAATGAAAAAAACCAGGCAGGATAAAAGTTTGCAGTGGATAGGAATAGCATCTTTAATAACATGCGGCATTATAATGACGCAAAACGGATCTACTGCAATACTGCTCTTTTTCGTCGTTATTTTGATGATGTTTGTAGCGCAGGTTCGTTTAGATCTGATAGTTGCCAGATTCATTCTGAATGTAATACAGGGATTCCTTTACTGTATATTATATTTCATATCCGACGAGTATTTGCATAAAATTCTGCATAAAGCTGTTGTTTGGAAAAAAGAATTTAAAAAGGGACTTCTCAGTTTTCTTATACTGATTGTTGTCGGTGTTTCGGGATTATTATATGTAAATTATCTGTCGAAACATATAATATCAGACAGCAAGCAGGCTACATGGATAAACCGTATCGACCGTTTTTTATCGGAAGTGGACGTCCGCAGTAGCGACTTTAAAATAAACGACAAGAATTATCAGCCTGCTCACAGCTGCATAGCAATAGCCAATGGACAGATTTTCGGTAAATTACCGGGTAATGGAACTGAAAGAGAAACTTTGCCGCAGGCTTATTCCGATTTTATTTATGCAATCATCATTGAGGAGATGGGATTAATAGGGGGAATCGTTGTTATTTTCCTTTATGTTATACTTTTTATTCGTTCAGGGATAATTGCTAATCGAAGCAACAGTTTATTTTCAAAGTATTTGGTGATGGGTGTAGCGATGATTCTTGTTATTCAGGCATTATCCAACATGGCGGTTGCCGTCCATCTCATACCTGTTTCCGGTCAGCCGATGCCTTTGGTAAGTCGCGGGGGAACATCTACGTTGATAAACTGTATTTATTTTGGAATTATTCTCGGCGTGAGTCGCTATGAAAACAAGCGCGGGACAAAAACCGAAGAGGCGATAGAGAAGGAAATGGAAAGAGAAGAGTTGATAGTTAAGAGCGAAGAAGTAACAGATGAAATTTAGAAAGTGATGAAAAAGAATTTGAAGATCATTATCAGCGGCGGCGGCACAGGAGGTCATATTTTCCCAGCCATATCCATTGCAAATGCTGTCAGGATGAAATATCCCGAAGCGGAAATCCTTTTTGTCGGCGCGGAAAAACGTATGGAGATGGAAAAAGTTCCTGCTGCAGGATATTCAATTGTTGGACTGCCTGTTGCAGGATTCGACAGGAAAAAGCTGCTAAAAAATATTTCAGTCCTTTTTAAACTTTATAAAAGCCTGAGATTGGCTAAGAAAACATTGAAACAATTTTGTCCCGACATAGTTATCGGCGTGGGAGGTTATGCCAGCGGACCAACATTAAAAGCTGCTGCAAAAATGAATATTCCAACGCTGATTCAGGAACAAAATTCATACGCAGGCGTGACAAATAAACTTCTGGCAAAAACAGCAGCTAAAATATGCGTTGCCTACGAGGGGATGGAACAGTTTTTCCCAAAGGAAAAAATTGTGCTGACAGGCAATCCCGTAAGGCAAGATCTGGACTGTCTGGATGAAAAACGACAGGAAGCATACCGCTATTTTAATCTTGATCCGGAGAAAAAAACAATCCTTGTTATTGGCGGAAGTCTTGGAGCGCGTACAGTCAACGAAAGTATAAGTCAATCGTTGAAAGAAATTATAGGAAGTGATATTCAATTAATATGGCAAACGGGTAACTACTCTCAAGATATTATTACAGATGGAAAAAACGTAGCAATATGCAAATTTATTTCGCGCATGGATTTGGCTTATTCCATTGCCGATCTGGTTGTTTCGCGAGCGGGGGCAAGTTCGATTTCAGAGCTTTGCCTGTTAGGGAAAGCGGCAATTCTTGTTCCTTCTCCGAATGTGGCTGCCGATCATCAGACAAAGAACGCTCAAGCTTTGTCGCGTCGCGATGCAGCAATTCTGATTCCCGATAATGAAGCCTCGAAAAGATTGATTCCCGAAGCTCTGAAAATTATCAGCGACGAAGCTCTGTTAAACAAACTGCGAACCAATATTAGGGAAATGGCGTTGCCTAATTCGGCAAACAAAATTGTAGGGCAAATAGAACTTGTTTTGCAGGAACGTAAAACGCAAAATGCCGGATCTTCCGTTTTTTCAAACGTCTATTTTATTGGCGCAGGCGGCATTGGCATGAGCGCCTTAGTACGTTATTTTCTTGCCAAAGGGAAAAAAGTTGCCGGTTACGATCGCGTAGAATCCGATTTGACGCAGCAGTTGAACGACGAAGGCGCAAAGATTCATTATACCGATTCCGTCGATTTGATTCCGTCTGAATTTAAGGATAAAAACACAACAAAAATTGTTTTCACGCCAGCCGTTCCTTCCGATCATTCGGAATTGAATTATTTCCGTAAAAACGGTTTTGAAGTTATAAAACGGGCGCAGGCGCTTGGCGAAATCACCCGTAACAGCAGGGGGATATGCGTTGCAGGAACTCACGGCAAAACCACGACTTCGAGCATGATAGCTCATATATTAAAGCAGTCGCATGTCGACTGCAACGCTTTCCTTGGCGGAATATTAAAAAATTATGAAAGCAACCTTCTGCTTTCCGACAGGAGCGACTGGACAGTTGTAGAAGCCGACGAATACGACCGTTCTTTTCACCAGCTTTCGCCGACTGTTGCTGTTATCACATCGGTAGCCCCCGATCATTTAGACATATACGGAACAGAAGAAGCTTATCGCGAAGCCTTTATTCATTTTACATCCCTGATTCGCGAGAACGGTATCCTTTTGATGGAACACGGGATAGATGCAAATCCGAAGCTCCGCGATGGCGTTAAAAAATACAGTTATTCGGGCGAATACGAAAAATCAGACAGTAAAACGGCGCCTGATTTTTATGCAAAAAATGTCATATTTCAAAACGGCGAAATCTATTTTGATTTAGTTACGCCTGCTTTGGTTGTTCCAGACATCCGGTTGGGCGTTCCTGTCGAAATAAATATCGTTAACGGAGTTGCAGCCCTGTCCGTAGCATGGTTGTGCGGCGTTTCATGCGAAGAATTGAAAGCTGGAATGTCTTCTTTTCAGGGAGCGAAGCGGCGTTTCGATTTTCATATCAAAACAGACGATCTGGTTATGATAGATGATTATGCCCACCATCCTGAAGAACTGGAAGCAAGCATTTTATCCATAAAAAAATTATATCCCGATAAAAAACTGACAGTTGTTTTTCAACCGCACCTGTATTCCCGCACCAAAGATTTTTACAGGGAATTTGCAAAAGTTCTGTCTTTTGCGGATAAAGTTATTCTGATTCCCATTTATCCGGCAAGGGAAGAGCCTGTTGAAGGCGTTTCTTCCCAAATGATTCTGGATTTAATAACCGTTCACGACAAAGCGCTGCTAACAAAAGAAGAATTAATTGAGCAGATGAAGAAAGAAGATCTCGAAGTTCTTCTAATCGCTGGCGCAGGAGATATAGAATTATTAGTCGATCCTGTTAAAAAGAAATTATATGCTTAAAAAAAGATTACTCTTAGCTGGAGCGGTTTTATTATCAGGATATTTTGTTTTCATAATTTTTTATGCGCATCCTGAATCCAAAAGCGATGCGGTATGCACAAAATTGAATATTGAAATCAAAAACAGTACGGAAAACATGTATCTTGGTATTAACGAAATAACACAGATTCTTCATAAAGCAGGTATTGATCCTGTGGGAAAAGTTCTTTCGGAAATAGACGCCGGAAATATCGAAACGGTTCTGAAAAAAAACAGCCTGATTAAAAGGGCTGAATGTTATAAAACAATAAACGGAACTGTAAATGTGAAAGTTTACCAGAGAACGCCCATTTTAAGAGTAATGACTAACAACGGCAATTATTATATCGACAGCGAGGCTAAAAAAATGCCGGTACCCAATAATTTCAGCGCCTGCCTCCCTGTTGCAACAGGATTTATTGATGATGATTTTGCTCAAAACGAGTTGTATCGCTTTACACTGTTTCTCCAAAAAAATAAATTCTGGAATATGCAAATCGAGCAAATACATGTGAATCCCAACAAGGATATTGAATTGACGCCGCGTGTAGGTAATCACCAGATCCTTCTGGGACAAATAGAAAATTGCGAGGAAAACCTGAGCAAGCTTAAACTTTTCTACGAAAAGGTATTGAACAGGATGGGCTGGAACAGGTATTCTAAAATTAATCTGAAATATAAAAATCAAATCGTCTGTACAAGAATATAATTAAAAAAATAAAAATATGAATCACACGGAATATGTTGCAGCTCTGGATATTGGAACGTCCAAAATAGTAGCGATGGCTGCCCGGAAAGACGCAATCGGCACATTGTCTATTCTGGCTTCGGAAAAAATCGAATCGGAAGGATGCGTCCTTCGCGGACGTATTTACAATGTTGACGAAACACGGGAAAAAATAAAAGTGCTGATGGCTGATCTTAACAATCAGCTTATAAATAAATCGGAGGCGACTGTTGAAAAAATATATGCAGGAATTGGAGGTCAGTCATTACGAACAAAATTATTCACAACTGGGTTGTCGGTTAATGGGTTGATTACCCGCGATTTGCTCTGTTCTCTTCGCGAAAACTGCTTTAGTCAGCACGATTCTGAACTTCTTGATATAGGCTCTGTTGAATACTATGTTGATGGAGAATTGCGCGACAGACCGCTGAATACGCAATGCTATCATAAATTGGAAGGAAGATTCCAGTTGATACTTGGACGCCCCTCTTTGAAAGCCAGTTTGCAAAGAAGCATAGAAGATAAAAACCAGCTTAAAATTGCAGGATTCTTCATCTCTCCTCTGGCAACAGCCAATTCTGTATTGACTGACAAGGAAAAGGAACAGGGGTGCGCTCTGGTGGAATTTGGAGCAGGCATTACATATCTTTCTGTCTATAAACACAAACAGTTAAGATACCTAACAACAATTCCACTTGGCGGCGACGTTATCACAGACGATATTTGCAGTTTGCACGTATCAAAAAAAGAAGCCGAAAACCTGAAAATAACATACGGAAATGCTATGCCTGATAATGAAAGCAACACGAAAATAGTTGTCGGACAGCAAACTGTTGATACTCAAAAACTGAATACAATTATTGACGCCCGCGCTGACGAAATCATCGTTAATATTGTGAAACAAATTGAATTGTCGGGCTATGTTTCTGATTTGACGGCAGGAATTGTGATTACAGGCGGCGCTTCTTCCCTGAAAAATCTACGTGAATCGCTTCAGGTAAAAAGTGAGAAAGAAGTCCGTTTGGTTGCCGTGAAAAGAGCGCTGATTAATCAGGCTAACGATATTGTTTTACAGCCCGAAAATGCCTCTGTGATAGGATTATTGTCTTTGGGCGAAGAGAATTGCGCTAAAAAAGAAGAGCCTAAAAAAGAAAACAAAAGCGGCGATTATTGGGAAAAAGATTCGCCACCGGAGAAGCCGGTGGATATTCCTGAAAAAGAGGAAAAGAAAGAGGATGATAAAAAAGAAGAGCCGCCCGTTAAGAAAACGAAAAAGTCGGGGATTTTTTCAAAATGGGCAGGTGATTTATTTGGAGACGACTGATAAAATAACAATTAAAAAAAAATTAAAAACAGGAAATCATGAACGAGGAAGAAATCATAACAGGTTTTGATTCACCGAAAGATACGCCATCAATTATGGATAATTCGGAGGTGATTATGAATTTTGCAGTTCCGAAAGAAACGCCGTCGATTATTAAGGTAGTTGGAGTTGGCGGTGGCGGCGGCAATGCCGTAACGCACATGTATAAGGAAGGTATTCGCGACGTTACATTTGCAATTTGCAATACCGACAATCAGGCGTTGATTAAAAGCGATGTTCCTGTCAGAATACAGATAGGAAAAGAAACAACCAAAGGTTTGGGAGCCGGTAACAAGCCTGATGTTGCCCGTAAAGCGGCAGAAGAAAGCGCTAATATCTTAAAAAAAATGTTTAGCGATGGCACCGAAATGGTATTTATCACGGCAGGAATGGGCGGAGGCACCGGTACCGGCGCAGCGCCAATTGTGGCTAAAATTGCAAAAGAAGCAGGTATCCTGACTGTTGGAATTGTCACTATTCCTTTCCTGTTTGAAGGAATGCCGAAAATAATTAAAGCCTTGAACGGTGTTGAAGAAATGAGCAAAAACGTTGACGCTTTGTTAGTTATCAACAATGAACGATTGAGCGAAGTATATGCCGACTATAATATTCTGAATGCTTTTAAAAAAGCCGACGACATATTGAGGATGGCTGCCAAGAGTATTGCAGAAATAATTACTGTTTCGGGCATTATCAACCTTGACTTTGCCGATGTTAATACAACGTTGCGAAGCGGAGGCGTAGCCATTATGAGTAACGGTTTGGGAGCGGGCGAAGACAGGCTGGCTATAGCTATTGATAACGCATTGAACTCGCCGCTGCTTAATAATAACGATACGTTCAAAGCAAAAAAGATACTGTTGAATTTCTCATTCAGCGAATCTAATCCTCTAACAATAGGCGAAATGGAGGAAGTTAACAATTTCATGGCAAAATTCGGGCGCGACATTGATTTGATTTGGGGAGCCGCAGTAGATAATGACTTAGGCAACAACGTTAAAGTCACTATCCTTGCAACAGGTTTCGGAATTGAAAATATCCCGATGATGACGGAAAAATTAGAAGCAGATAAGGAGCAGAAATCAATAGACGAAGCCCGACTGATAGAAAAATATTATGGCAAACGCGGATTGCGCCGTATAGGAGAAACAACGCGCCCCAAGCCATTTATATTTACAAACGACGACATGGACAATGATACGATTATTGAAGCCATTATCACACGTCCGGCTTTCAATCGTAATCCAAGAGAAATACGGTCGGTCATTGAAAAGGAAAGATCCAAATTAGATCCCTTCTATGCGACAGATAATAAAATATCAAATCCGGAAGACATTATTCAATTTTAATATTTATGAACTTATTCGACACTATCAGCAATGACATCAAGGACGCCATGCTGAAAAAAGAAAAAATCCGCCTCGAAGCATTACGCGGGGCAAAAAAAGAATTTCTCGAAGCAAAAACGGCAAAAGGAGCGGAGGGCGAATTAAGCGACGAAACCGCCGTGAAAATCCTTCAGAAAATGATTAAACAGCGCAAAGACAGCGCATCTATTTATGCGGAACAAAACCGTCCTGAATTAGCGGAAAAAGAATTGGCGGAAACAGCAGTTCTGGAAAGTTACCTGCCCAAACAGATGTCGCCCGAAGATCTGGAAAAAGCTGTATCTGAAATTATTGCGCAAACTGGAGCTTCGTCGCCCAAAGATATGGGTAAAGTGATGGGAGTCGCTACGAAAACTTTAGCCGGAAAAACTGAAGGACGATTGATCTCAGAAATGGTAAAGCGACTGCTAAACGGCGAGCAATAAATCGGGACAGGCGCGCACGAAGGCATAAATGCGCGAAAGCGCGAATTTGCCCGCGGGGGTATTGTAGAGACGCGATTAATCGCGTCTCTACTTTTTTCGCACAAGTTGCAAACCCGCCCAGCGAAGCACAAAGCCGCGCCAGCAAATAGTTTTTAGTTTTTCATTTCTGTATTGCTTCGCTAACGCTCACAATGACGTTACACAAAACCAAAGCTCCTTTTTTCTTCATCCTTGCTTGTTGAAAAACAAGATTAATCGCTTTTTACCAATTTGGGCGCTATTTTTTACGAATTTAAGGTCTTTATGTTTGTTATATACACCCTACCTTTGCGTCGTAATTATTCATTATAATTTTTATTTCAACATGAAAAATTTATTTTTTACTTTGTTTTTATTGAGCTTAGTTCTCGGACTTCAAGCTCAAACGTTGGCAACTTTTGAAGACGGGGCAAGCGACCTCGCAGTTTTTAGTACGAATGACGTCGATGGCGGCGGTTTCTGGTTCGATGCGGAAAGATTTATTGAAGGGGGCGCTCCCCAGATAGGCAGTAATCCTGCTAAAGGTGGAATTAACACTTCCGATAAATGCCTGATGGCTGT
>JAIRPX010000217.1 GCA_031256775.1 Dysgonamonadaceae bacterium | reverse complement strand
GTTCTCCAAACGAAAATTTGTAGTACACAAATCGGAATTTGAAAAAATGAATATTACTGATTATTGGAAAATTGTGACTTGACATGATGCAATCTGGGGTTAAGATGCTAATACATAGTAATATAAAAAATGGCATCTGCCCATTATTTGTTGTTTATCAGGGTGATGAAACAAGGTGCGAAACATTAGAACTCTATTATTTAGTTGATTTTTTTTCTGAAAATTTGTACATATATGAAATAATATTTTTACCTTTGTAGCGGATTTCTCAATTGAGAAATTCACAAAAATATTTTAAAACCGTTTTAATTGTTTCAAAAATGAAAAAGTTGGTATTATTTACGGCTATCGTTGCCGTAGTGGCTTTAAGTGCATGTAAGAAAGAAGCTCCTGCTCAGGCTCCAAGTGAACCTGCTCAGACTGAAGAAGTAGTTCCTGCTACAGAAACTCCTGCTACAGAAGCAGCGGAAGAAACTCCTGCTGCTGAAGCTCCTGCTGAAACTCCTGCTCAATAATCAGGTAGAAAAAAGCAAAATTGAAAACTGCCTTATAAAATTAAGGCAGTTTTTTTGTTTTATAAAAAAAAAAATGTACCTTTGCAGTCCGATTATTATTCAAAAAAATATAAGTGTTTGATTTTGACCTTTTTATTCCAAATTGCATTGCAAGTCAAAAGTGGTAATGAATCAAAACAGGAAAATTTACGAATAATTTATAAACTAATAAAAAAACAAAAGCAGTGGATACTTTAAGTTACAAGACCATTTCTGCAAATAAAGCTACGGCTAATAAAGAATGGGTTGTCGTTGATGCAAATGGACAACATCTCGGACGTATTGCTTCTAAAGTTGCTAAACTTCTCAGGGGCAAATATAAACCTAATTTTACTCCGCATGTAGATTGTGGAGATAATGTGATTATCATTAATGCTGATAAAGTTGTTTTAACCGGCAACAAATGGACTGATCGTATTTATCTTTCCTATACAGGATACCCCGGCGGTCAAAAAGAAAATACGCCGCAAACCCTGTTCAAGAAAAGTAGCGAAACTTTGTTCCGGAAAGTAATAAAAGGGATGCTTCCTAAAAATCGTTTAGCCGCCAAGCTCCTTTCAAATTTGCATGTATATGACGGAAGCGAGCATAAGCATGAAGCACAGCAACCTAAATTAATTGATATTAATACACTTAAATAATAATGGAAGTAGTAAATGCATTAGGACGACGTAAAGCTGCAATTGCACGTGTTTATGTCAAAGAAGGATCCGGTAAAATCCTGATTAACAAGCGTGAACTTGAAACCTATTTTCCATCTTCCCTGTTGCAGTATGTTGTAAGGCAACCTCTTAATAAACTTGGAGTCGCCGAACAATACGATATTACAATCAACTTGCAGGGCGGCGGTTATAAAGGACAATCGGAGGCTGCGCGTTTAGGTATAGCACGCGCTTTGGTAAAAATCAAACCGGAAGATAAATCTGCTCTGCGCTCGGAAGGTTTCATGACACGCGACCCGCGAGAAGTGGAAAGAAAAAAACCGGGAAGACCAAAAGCAAGAAAGAGATTTCAATTCTCTAAACGCTAATTTTATAAAATGTTTAGTATCTAAATCAGTAGGACTTATTCTGCAAGTTGATTGTTGAATAATTACTTAGTGGTTGATTAAAAACAAAAGAAAGTAAACAAATAATTTAAAAATTAAGAATGTCGAGACTATCATTTGAACAATTACTGGAAGCAGGTTCGCATTTTGGACACTTGAAAAGAAAGTGGAATCCGGCGATGGCTCCCTACATCTTTATGGAACGTAACGGTATCCATATCATTGACTTACACAAAACGGTCGTAAAAATAGACGAAGCAGCAGCTGCGCTGAAACAAATCGTTAAATCAGGTCGCAAAGTGTTGTTTGTTGCTACTAAAAAACAGGCTAAGCAAATTGTTGCTGATAAAGCTGTTTCTGTTGGTATGCCTTATGTAACAGAACGTTGGCCCGGAGGTATGTTGACTAACTTCCCCACTATCCGTAAGGCTGTGAAAAAAATGGCAACCATTGATAAAATGGCAAAAGATGGAACATTTGACCAGCTTTCCAAAAGGGAAAAGTTGCAAATTACACGTCAGCGTGCCAAATTAGAAAAGAATCTTGGTTCTATTGCTGATTTGAATCGCTTACCTTCTGCTTTATTTGTTGTGGACGTTATGAAAGAACATATTGCTGTGGCAGAAGCTAAACGCTTGAGCATCCCAGTTTTCGCTATGGTTGATACAAATTCGGATCCTAATGATATTGATTTTGTTATTCCCGCTAACGATGATGCAACCAAATCTATTGAAGTGATTTTAGGCGCACTTTGCAATGCAATTACCGAAGGTCTGGAAGAACGCAAAATTGAAAAATTAGACACAGCTCCTGAAGTTGAAGAACAACCGGTTAGAAGGGAAAGAAAAGCTAAAGTGACAAAAAAAGTAATCATTGCCAAAGATGATGAAGTTGCGCTTAATGCAAATATAGCAAGTAAATTTGTAAAAGAAGAAGATTAAAAAAGAAAACTATGGCAGTAACAATGGCAGAAGTTACGCACTTGCGTAAAATGACAGGTGCAGGAATGATGGATTGCAAAAATGCACTGAACGAATCCGAAGGCAATTTCGATAAAGCCATCGAAATAATACGTAAAAAAGGACAGGCTGTAGCAGCAAAACGCGAAGATCGCGAAGCTTCAGAAGGTTGTGTTTTGGCGGCAACAAGCGGCGATTTTGCTGCAATAGTTGCTATTAAATGTGAAACGGATTTTGTGGCAAAAGGCGCTGAATTTATCGGATTGACAAAAAATATCCTGGATGCAGCCTTAGCAAACAAACCGGAAAATATTGAGGCTTTATTAACAACTTTGATTGATGGACGTCCTGTTTCAGAATGGATTACAGATCGCATAGGTGTTACCGGTGAAAAAATGGAATTAGGCGCCTATGAATATATCTCCGCTCCTACAACAATTGCATATATCCATCCGGGAAATAAATTGGCTACTATTGTTGGCTTAAATCAGCCTGGCGTGGATAACCAAGTTGCAAAAGACGTAGCAATGCAAGTGGCGGCTATGAATCCTGTAAGCGTTGATAAAGATAGCGTTCCCGCTGAAATCGTAGAACGCGAAAAGAAAATTGCTCGTGAAAAAGCAATCGAACAGGGAAAACCGGAAGCTATTCTTGACCGGATTGCAGAAGGAGCTCTTGTTAAGTATTATAAAGAATATACGTTGTTGATGCAGGACTTTGTGAAAGATTCGAAAATCACCATTGACGATTATTTAAAGAAACAGGATAAAAGTTTAACAGTTAATGTTTTTAAACGAGTTAATTTGAACGTTGAATAATAATTTGTTAATAATCAAGTGTAAACAACAGACGGTCTTCTAAAAATGTCTGTTGTTTATTTTTTTAAATCTCTTTCTTTATTTCTTTTATATCTCTATGCTTTGCGTGGTATGGTTTGGGGTCACCCATAAAACCCTGTGTTTATCTGAAAAAAAATCTTAACCCGCATTGCATTGTGACTTGAAATGATGCAATGTAGATTAACATTACTCACCGCGCCATCTCCTATAAGTCATGGATCGGAGGAAGTTCCTGTCCCTTGCCAAGCCACCGCACTGTTTGCAAAGGCACATAAAGCAAAGCGGTAGTGTCTTAAAATCGTTGAAAAAGTATTATCTTTGCAGAAAAAAAATATATGAAACATTATCACCTGATAGTTTGTCCATTTTGCTATGATGACGATTTGGTAAAAAAACGGGCGTAACCCTACCGGCGAACAACGCTGGCGTTGCAATAAATGCAAAAAAAGTTTTCAGTTGCCATACAAATATAATGCGTGGAAACCAGGTATCAAAGATACGATTATTCAGCAAACTCTTAATAGCAGCGGGGTGCGCGGCATTGGCAGGAATTTGCAAATTAACAAAAATACAGTTGTCTCTGTATTAAAAAAAAACGCTAAAAACGAACCCTTATTTTCTTACAAAAAACGAAGTACAAATACCTGATAATATGGAAGTTGAGATAAAGTTTAGCGGAGAAATGGACGAATTTTGGAGTTTTGTTCAGAAAAAAAGCAACCAGCGCTGGACGTGGTATGCAATAGAAAGAAAGTCTGGCTGTATTTTGGCTTGGCACAACGGAAAACGCACCGATAAAGATTTTTTAGTTTTATGGAACTTGTTGAAAGTCTTTGATATAAACAAATATCACACAGATAATTGGAAATCATATTCAAAATATATTCCACCTTGTCAACACAGGGTTGGAAAAGACAATACTTGGCAAATAGAGCGTAAAAACCTGAATTTCAGGACACATTTAAAAAGATTGAACAGAAAAACGATTTGTTTTTCAAAAAACGAAACTGTACACGATAATGCAATAGGAATGTATATCGAAACTTTTTATTACAGAACGGGAACTTATCAAAATAACTTTTTCAACTGATTTAAGACATTACCTGTTTTTTTACTTTAATCAAAATTGGGGTCTTTGTTAAGACTCTGTTTAAATTTCAATGAAAAATTTTGTTATTAAGCATCAAAGCGATAAAAGCAATAATAATCATCGTTTCGCTTGTTTCTGCCAGTTTTTCATAGTCTTTTGACAATCGGCGAAAACCGTTTAACCACGCAAAACTTCTTTCTACAACCCAACGCCTTGGCAGTGGCTTGAACTCAGTAGATTTATCGCTGCGCAGGGTTATTTCCAAATCATAACCCAATTCTTTGGCAAGTTGTTCGCGCAATTCATCGCCTCTGCAACCGCCGTCTGCAAATATTTTTTTCATTCGCTCAAACCTGTACTTCAATATTTTAATCACATCAAACGCTTTTTTACCGTCATATTCGTTGGCGGCGAGAACAACCACTGAAAGCAGCAGACCAAGCGTATCGGCAATGATATGGCGTTTGCGCCCTTTGACTTTTTTGCCGCCGTCAATATCTATTGCCTCGCCGCCGCAAGAACCTGTCTTAACGCTCTGACTGTCAAGCACTCCAACGCTTGGCGAAACGGCTTTGCCTGCACTTTGCCTAATCTTTTTTCGCACATATTCGAGTATTTCCTCGAAAATACCTTCTCGTTTCCATTTACGAAAATAGTAATAAACC
>JAIRPX010000121.1 GCA_031256775.1 Dysgonamonadaceae bacterium | reverse complement strand
TTACCGTGCGCTTACGCACACGGCTACAAAGATACTGGCGCTACGCGCCTTCTCGCAAAACACAGGGTTTTACGGGTGAACCAAAAAACTGCGTAAAGTATAATTCATAATTCATAATGACATTGTTGCAACGAATAACATGTTGATATTGCCATAGTTACAAACGTTTGTTTTTCATAAATCTAAAAATGCTTTTTTTGATAATCGCTTAATAATAAAGTTATTAATAAAAAATACTATTTTACAAGTTTTTTTATAATTGTCTGATAATCAATATGTATCCGTTGCAACAAAGTCATTCATAATTCATAATTTCTAATTCATAATTCTTTTTGGCGGATCAATTTTTTTTAATAATTTTGCAGTCTGATTTTTAAATAAGACATTAAAATTATGAATAAATTTTTGATTTTAGCGCTTTTAGCGGTAACGGTATGTAATGGGTGCAGAGAAAATGAAATTGAAAATGTTATAAAACCTTCGCAAATAAATATGACAGTTGCTCCTCTTCCTTCTGGCGAAATGGAAATATATTTAGCGGGCGACGGCGCTACAACGATTAACTGGGGCGACGAAAAAAGCGACAACATTAAACTCACTTACGATATGATTTCATACAGACATACTTACGCCAATTCATCGAACTATGCAGTGAATATTACATGTCCTTATATAACAGGGTTGGCAATCTATCATTGCAGGATTGTGAACTTGGATATTAGTAAAAATACAGAAATAAATTCGTTGTCATGTTATTCTAATCAATTAACAGACTTGGATTTAAAAAATAATATACTGTTAACTTCCCTGTATTGCTATTCTAATCAGTTGACAACTTTGGATATAAGTAAAAATAAAGCGTTAACTTCCCTGAATTGTGATTCCAATCAGGTGGCAGCTTTGGATTTAAGCCAAAATCCGGTATTGCATTTATTGTCTTGCAATAATAATAAACTGACAAATTTGGATGTAAGTAAAAATGCGGCATTGACCTCTTTATACTGCGATAATAATCAACTGACTGCACTTGATGTAAGTAAAAGTACTGCATTGACTTCTTTGTATTGCAATAATAATAAATTAACAGCTACGGCTTTGAACGCTTTGTTTCAAACCTTGCACAATAATAATCTGCTTGACGCGCAAGGTATGCCAAAAGATAAAGTGATTTCTATAGGAGGTAATCCTGGTGCAAACACTTGCGACAGGAGCATTGCCAACGGGAAAGGCTGGAGAGTGATTTAATCAGCAGTAGATTAGTTGGAAAAGCTGATTTTCATCGAAAATTTCATTTGCAATATTCCACAATTGATCAGCTGTTAATGCGTCAATCTCCCTGTAAACTTCCGGCAAGGTGTAGTATTTATTGAAATGCAGGAAACTTTTCCCCATTCCAAGCGCTACATTTTCATAATTATTGCTGGAAATGCCCAGTTGTCCTTTCAACTGTTTCACGGAAGCGTTCAGTTGCGAAGACGACAATTTGACGTCGCGCATTTTTTTCAATTCCCGATGAACAAGATTTAAACATTTATCGCGCATGTCGTGGTCACAACCGAAATAAATGCTGAAAACGCCCGTGTTGGTATAAGACGTTAAATTGGATTCGACAGAATAAACCAGTCCGTTCCTTTCCCTCAAACTTACATTCAAACGGCTGTTCATGCCTGGACCGCCTAATATATTGCACAATAAATAAAGACCCATTCTGTTTTTATCAAAAATGGAATAACCTCTGCTTCCAGTAATTACATGCGACTGATGAAGTTTTTTGTCCTCTATTTTCTTTGCAGGAGTAACGGCATCGGGAGTTTTTCGGGTTAGAGAAGCAACGCCATTTGTTTCCGGTAAAAAATATTTTTGAGCCAAGTGGATAATTTTTTTCAAAGGAGTTTTTCCATAAAAAAAGAAAATCATATTATCCGGTAAATAAAACCGACCGGTAAATTCCCTGCATGAATCAGAATTAAAAGCGCTGAGGCTCGTTTCGTTTCCCAAAATATTATGTCCCATCTCATTTCCATCGAAAATCATGTCTTCAAATTCATCGAAAATCAGTTCGGAGGGATTGTCGCGGTATGAATTGATTTCGTCAATAATCACTTCCCGTTCCTTTTCTATTTCCTGCGCGGGAAAACAGGAATGAAATATCAGGTCGGATAAAAGTTCAATTGCCCTCTCAATATCTTCAGCAAGGCATATTGAATACAAAAATGTGTCTTCTTTTGTAGTATAGGCGTTCAATTCGCCGCCAACATTTTCCATCCTGTTCAAGATATGCCAAGCTTTCCGTTTTTTTGTCCCTTTAAATAGGAGATGCTCAACAAAATGCGCCAAACCATGCTGATTACAGGATTCGTCGCGTGTTCCAGCATTAACCGCAAAACCGCAATAAGAAACCGGCGACGGAGAAGAAAAATGAATAATTCGGAGTTTATTTTCAAGAGA
Organism: Dysgonamonadaceae bacterium; assembly: GCA_031256775.1. Classification (GTDB taxonomy): domain Bacteria; phylum Bacteroidota; class Bacteroidia; order Bacteroidales; family Azobacteroidaceae; genus Azobacteroides. Next base: position 4,763 of record JAIRPX010000121.1, on the reverse strand, counting down.
AAACGTTTCGTAATACATAAAATTTAATGTCTTTTTAGCGTACAAAAATATAAATAATTAACTTTGCAAAAAAATATATACTGAATGATTGCTGAATTAAAAGAGATTATCGAAAAAGAAGTCAAAGCTATTCAAAATATTCCAATAACGGAAGCTTACGACAAAGCCGTAAATTTAATTATCGAACAAATTCATCAAAAAAAAGGAAAACTTGTTTGTAGCGGAATGGGAAAAGCCGGTCAGATAGCTTCAAACATGGCAACAACTTTCTGTTCGACAGGAACAACGGCATGTTTTCTCCATCCGAGCGAAGCCCAGCACGGCGATTTGGGAATATTGTGTAAAAACGATTTGATGCTGCTGATTTCCAACTCCGGAAAAACCAGGGAAATTATCGAATTGCTTGATTTAGCCCGCAACCTGGTTCCCGATATACGCTTTATCGTTATAACCAGTGATGAAGACAGTCCGTTAGCCAAAGGTGCAGACATTTGCCTGCTGACAGGAAGTCCGGGTGAAGTTTGTTGTCTTGGATTAACGCCCACCACATCAATAACTGCCATGACTGTTATTGGCGATTTATTAGTTGTAGAAACGATGAAACGCATTAATTTTACTGCGGCAGAATATGCCAAAAGACATCATGGAGGATATTTGGGCGCGATTTCACGGATGCAGTCAAACAGGTAAAATAGAAATAATACAAAATTTAACTCTGAAAATACGTCATTTTTAATTCATCTTGAATATAATGGCATATTATTTGATTGGAAGTTATTAATTTTGTATTCGGAATAAAACAACAAAATAAATGACGATAATGGAAATAATGAAAAAAGATTTTTCTGATAATGTAAAGAATATACTTATGTTCAGCCGCGAAGAAGCAGGTCGGTTGCATAATTCAACTGTAAATATTGAACACATCCTGTTAGGTATCATAAGAGATGCCGACAATAAAGCTTCCTCCATAATCAAGCATTTAGGTATTAATTCTAAAGATATTAAATTGGCTATCGACAGGGAACTGTTTGAAGAAGGAAGTTATATGTCTGAAAACCAGCTTAAAATAGACAAGAATATTGAATCCTTATTACGGTCGAGCGTATTGGAATCATTTAATTTGAACAGTGATAAAACAGACGCCGAGCATTTGTTACTTGCCATTTTGAAAGAAGATGATTCTTTGGCTTATCATGTTCTAAATCAGCATGATATAAACTATGATAAAGTATATAATTTTTTAGTAAAAGAGCAAGATGGAGAACAAAAAACCGAAACGCCGCTAATGGGCGCCGGTTTTGCAGGTGAAGACGACGACGATGACGACGATCCGTTTTCATCTAAAAAAAGTTCTTCCAAAATAATCAATCAGGGAGGTAAAAGCAGCGACACACCTGTTATTGACAGTTTTGGCTCGGATTTGACAAAAGCAGCCGAAGATGGTCGTCTGGATCCAATCATCGGTCGGGAAAAAGAAATTGAACGTTTGGCGCAAATTCTGAGTCGAAGGAAAAAGAACAATCCGGTGCTTATCGGAGAGCCTGGCGTAGGTAAATCGGCGATAGTGGAAGGTTTAGCATCCCGCATTGTACAGCGAAAAGTGTCGCGTATACTTTTTGACAAAAGGGTTGTCAATCTTGACATGGCTGCCATTGTTGCAGGAACTAAATACAGGGGACAGTTTGAAGAAAGAATCAAAGCCATCTTGAACGAGCTTTCCAAAAATCCGAATGTCATCCTGTTTATCGACGAAATACATACTATTGTAGGCGCTGGCGGCGCGGCAGGCTCTATGGATGCCGCAAACATGTTAAAACCGGCGCTCGCTCGCGGAGAAATCCAGTGTATAGGCGCTACAACGCTTGATGAATATCGTAAGAATATAGAAAAAGACGGAGCTTTGGAACGTCGTTTTCAAAAGATAATGGTTGATCCGACAACAGCTGAAGAAACTTTCCAAATTCTGGAAAATATCAAACCAAAATATGAAGATCACCATAATGTGACTTACACGCAGGATGCTATCGAATTGTGCGTCAAATTGACCGACCGCTATATCAGCGATCGAAATTTTCCCGACAAAGCTATTGACGCTCTGGACGAAGCTGGCGCAAGAACGCATATTTCAAACATCATAGTTCCAAAAGCTATTGAAGAATTAGAAACGCAGATAGAAGCAATCAAACAGAACAAATTGCAGGCAGTTAAACTGCAAAACTTTGAACTCGCTGCAAGTTTTCGCGACCAGGAACGGCAATTACTCCTTGATTTGGAGGTATCAAAATCCAAATGGGAAGAAGATTTGCAGGAAAATCGTCAAATTGTTGATGGAGATAAGGTTGCTGAAGTTGTCGCAATGATTTCAGGAGTTCCAGTACATCGCATTGCTAAAGCTGAAAACCAGAAATTGATAGAAATGGACGATGTTCTCAAAACCAGCGTGATTGGGCAGGACGACGCCGTTCAGAAAATAGTAAAAGCCATCCGACGCAATCGTGTCGGATTGAAAGACCCGAATAAACCAATCGGAACATTCATGTTTCTTGGACCTACCGGCGTTGGTAAAACGTATTTAGCCAAGAAATTAGCTGAATTTTTATTCGATTCGTCCGATACGCTGATCCGTATAGACATGTCGGAATATATGGAAAAATTCACAGTTTCCCGCTTGATTGGAGCGCCTCCGGGATACGTTGGCTACGAAGAAGGCGGACAATTGACCGAAAAAGTACGCCGCAAACCATATTCGGTTATCCTGCTTGATGAAATAGAAAAAGCGCATCCTGACGTATTCAACCTGCTTTTGCAGGTATTGGATGAAGGTCGTCTGACCGACAGTTTGGGACGAAAAATCGACTTCAAAAACACTATTCTTATTATGACTTCAAATATTGGTACACGCCAGCTGAAAGATTTTGGTCATGGTATAGGCTTTAACGCTAATTCGTCGGTCGGCGATAAAGAATATTCGCACAGGGTTATTCAGAAGGCTTTGGAAAAAGCATTTGCACCCGAATTTCTGAACAGGGTAGACGATATTGTCATGTTCGATCAACTGGAAAAGGAATCCATACATAAAATAATTGATATTGAACTGAAAGATTTCTTCAAACGGATTGAAAGTCTGGGCTATAAGTTGACGATCTCCGATGAGGCAAAAGAATTTATTGCATCCAAAGGCTATGATGTTCAATTTGGCGCCCGTCCCCTAAAACGCGCTATCCAGAAATATTTGGAAGATGAACTGGCTGAACTTATTATCAAAGCAAGCATAAATGACGGAAACAATATTGTTGTAAGTTTCGATTCGGAAAATCAAAAAATCGTTACAGAAATAAAATAAAAACGGGAAGACAAAAAAACTGTCAGGTCTTCTATGGCATTGTAGAGACGCGATTAATCGCGTCTTTATTGGTATATAAATATTTATCTATTTATAATAAAGCTGTTCACCCGTAAAACCTTGTGTTTTGCGAGAAGGCGCGTAGCGCCAGTATCTTTGTAGCCGTGTGCGTAAGCGCACGGTAAAGATGTACGTAATATAAACAGAGCAGCGTAGCTGCGATACCTTAATTTTATTCATTTCATGTTTATGAATTAATTTACTGTTAAAAAAGATGTCGCAGCTACGCTGCTCAGGGAAAGGTCTGTGTTTTCCTACCGTGCGCTTACGCACACGGCTACAAAGATGTTGCAGCTACGCTGCTTTTGTTCAGCACGGTTTAGAAGAATTTTCAGCTTATCTGTTTTACGAAGTAATGCGAGAAAAGTTTTTTAAACGAGACACGTGGCGCAAAGCATGAAGGCACGGCTTATAAAGCCGTGTCAGCAGGAAAGCCATAGACACAGGGTTTTGCAGGTGAGCCTAAAAAAAAACCCGCCTGATTTTTGAAATTGCAGGCGAGCTTTTTAGAACTTACATGGGATTATTTTATTCCTTCACCGGACGCACAGAAAAGCCGTAGTAGCGCCAGCTGGCGTACATGTTGACACTGTTGTTTTCGAAGGTCATACAGTACCCCCTCGAACTACCGGACTGCTCATTGCTCCAATAGTATCCGGCTGAGCCTGCGTTTTCAAGCGCACCTGTGCCGTAGCCGTCGCGCAAACCAACAGCAGGCAGGAAAATGGAAGTACCGGTGTTTTTGTCGGTAAACCGTCTGCCGGGTATGCGGTTTAAGGTTGTCCATTCGCTTGTTACATTGTCTTTATCAAGCAAAGTTTTCAGTTCTTCCTGCGTTGGAATGTGCCAACCGGCAGGCGAAGGGTCGTTAGCTGCTATCCATGCAACGCCGGAAGGGGTGCTGCTGTCCCAATCGTCGCCGCCATCGGAATTTTTAAGCGGATTTTCAGCGCTCCAGCCCACGTTGCGATTCCACTGGTATAACATACCGAAACTTTCAGGCGAAGCAGCGAATGTGCCGGGAGCATCTACATTGCGGGTAGCCCACGTTACGCCATTGATTATTATGCCGGTTTCTGAAATTACATTTACTGTGCAGGTTGCCGTTTTGCTACCCGCTTGAGCGGTAATGTCGGCAGCGCCGTCCGACAAAGCAGTTACTACGCCACTATTATCTACTGTAGCAACGGAAGTATTGCTCGAAGTCCACGTTACAGTTTTATCCATGGCATTGCTTGGCAACACTGTAGCGATAAGGGTTACGGTGTTGTCGGGCTGCAAAGTAAGCGAGGTTTTATTAAGTGTAATGTTTCTTACTTCCACAATCATGTTTACCGGACGCACAGAAAAGCCGTAG
>JAIRPX010000311.1 GCA_031256775.1 Dysgonamonadaceae bacterium | reverse complement strand
GTATCCGTATTTTTTACCGGCAGACCATGCCTTGGGGTTTGCCGGCGACCAGCGAAGTTTTATCGTCCTTTTATCAACAATACGGCTTTTTGCGTATATATTGTCTCTATCCGGTGTGGGAATACTGTCCTGCCCTGCCGCTGAAATGCAAAACATAAGCAGGGAGAGAATAAACACCGGAATATTAATACTATTTTTAGCAAAGCATTCTATGCAACCTGTCCAATAAATACGCCCTCTTAAATAATTCCTGTTCATAATGGTTAACAATATAGGGGACTTCCAACTTCAGATTTTTAATTTCATATTAAAAAAGACGCGAAGTCCATAAAAAGCTGTTAAAAATTGCCGCAAAGCTATAACATATTTTTAATAAAACAACAACAAAACATCAATGTATTAATGATGTCTTTTCAAATATTTGTTTTATTGATATTTACAGTTAATAACGACAATATTAAGGCATAGCGATAGAACGCCACAACAGGGACAGTTAATGCACAGCGAATGGAAAATGTTGAAATATTTCTCAGAAAAGTTGTATCTTTGCAGGCTATTATCATGATGTAAAGTACAAAGAATATTTATTATAGATTATGCCGGAACAACAGAATATAAAATATAAATCCATCTGGAAAGATGAATATCTGAAATGGATATGCGGTTTTGCCAACGCGCAGGGCGGCAAAATTTTTATTGGCAAGGACGATGACGGCACTGTCGTAGATTTGAAAAAATCAAGTAAACTGATGGAAGATTTGCCAAACAAAATCACGACAGTTTTAGGAATGGTTTGCGATGTTAATTTGCACGAAACCAGTGAAGGCAAATTTATAGAAATCGTCGTAGAACCGCAACCAAATCCGGTGAATTACAAGGGCGAATACCATTATCTTAGCGGCAGTACAAAGCAGGAGTTGAAAGGTGCGGCGCTGGATAAATTTCTGTTGCAGCGATACGGTAAAAAGTGGGATAACGTACTGATGCCTAACGTTTAATTTTCTGATTTTAAGCAGGAGTTTTTTGAGTTTTTCAAAGAAAATCAACACCCCCAAGCAACCATGCGCAAATCAAAGTAAACTAACTGATTAGCAGCAATTTCACCCAAAACACAAACAGTTAAAAAAGACAGAAAAATACCCTTTCAGGACAGAGTATCGTTACTAAACCGTTACCTGTTTTCCACTTGTACCGATAGAATAAGCGATGCTTGAAACCATTGATTTGCATACAATTATTTGAAAAACTTTTGACTTTGCGAAAGCAAAGGTAATAAAATTAATCGGAAAAAGCAGTCAAAAGTTTCCTTTGCGCTGATTGGCTGTATTTTACGTACCGACAAATAACTCAACTGTAAATAATTTTGAAATTTAAAACATGAGTTAAAATGCGAAGTACGTTTAAGGTGCTGTTCTACCTGAAAAAGAACAATTTAAATAAGGACGGCGAAGCCCCTATAATGGCTCGGATTACCATTGACGGGACGATTGCGCAGTTTAGCTGCAAGGTTTCCATACGTCCCGAAGTATGGGAAACGAAGTATAACAGGGCGGCGGGACGAAGCGACTATGCCAAACAAATTAATAGCCTGCTCGACGAAATCAAGGCAGGAATAGACAGACACTATAAAAAGGTATTGGAACGCGATTCGTATGTTACCGCCGAAAAAGTCAAAAACTCTTTTCTTGGAATAGATTTGCGTAGCGAAACCCTTCTGCAAATCTTCAAAAAGCATAACGATGATTTTGAGGAAATGAAAAACGCCGGACTTCGAGCTAATTCGACGCTTCAAAAATACAAAGATGTTTACCTGCATCTGGAGGCGTTCATAAAAAAACGGTATAATCGCAAAGACGTCGCGCTGATAGAACTGTCTCCTGCGTTTATTACCGATTTTGAACTCTACCTTGCGACTGTTCCCAGGCTGGCGCACAATACCATCTGGATTTACATGATGCCGTTGCGCCGAATGATAACCATCGCCATCAACAACCGCTGGCTGACTTACGACCCTTTCAGCAGCTACGAGATTTCAGCCGAAGAAACGGATATGAGCTATTTAGACAGGGAAGAAATAAGGGCAATTATGGATGTTTCGCTAAATAAAAGGCTTGAAATTGTGCGGGACTTGTTTTTGTTTTGCATTTTTACAGGACTTTCCTTTCGTGATATGAAAAACCTTACGCAGGACAATATGCAGATTTTCTTTGACGGCAACCCGTGGATAATTACCCGTCGCCAAAAGACTTCCGTTTCGTCCAATGTCCCATTGATGGATATTCCGCAAAAAATTATTGCGAAATATGAGGGATTAACCAACGGCGACAAATTACTTCCCGTACCAAGCTATACGACCCTTGAAAACGGTATTCAGAAAATAGCGCAAGCGGCAGGCATAACGAAGCATATCACCTGGCATACAAGCCGTCATACCTACGCGACGGAAATCTGCCTGACCAACGGCGTACCCATCGAATCGCTCAGCAAAACGATGGGACACAAGAACATCAAAACCACGCAACGGTACGCCAAAATAACCAATGAAAAAGTAAGCAGGGATATGGAAAACCTGTCAAATGTTTTACAGAATATTGAGCAGTTCAAATACCGGTAAATCCTTGTTTGTTTTCATAATGCTCATTCAGAAAATGTTCGACATCGCCGACCTTGTACAGTATTTTGCCGCCGATGCGATAAAAAGGAATTTTGCCCGCCGAGCGGTAATCCTGCAAGCATCGGCGGCTGATTTTCAATAATTTAGACATATCTTTATCTGTTAAATATTGTTCGCCATCAAGTCCGGGCTTGATGTTGCGGACAATATTTTCTATTGTTTCCGAAAGTTGGTCAATCGTTTGAAACAGGGAAGCAAGCTGTTTATCTTCTTTTGTTATAGTTCTGTCATTCATTATTTTTTTCTTTCATTGGATTAATAATAATAGCGTCCACATCTTCCGGTTTATAAAACATTTTCCGGTTGATTTGGGTATATGGCAGCGTACCGTTGCCACGCAAAGTTTGCAGGGTGCGCGGACTGATACTCAGTTTCCGGCAAACGTCCTGATTGTCGTACCAGCGCTTTAATTTCCGTTCATTCAAGCGTTCGCAAAGCGTTTTTACTTTATTTGCAAACATTTCCAAACGAAATATTAATTCGTTGAATGTTTTTTCGTCAATATTTATCATGTTCATAATTATTAAAAATTGTTTTAGGTTGCAAAACTATACGGATCATAGCGGTAGACACAATGATAGAATCCCAATGTCATCATTCGGCATTATTTGTCATATTCGCAGTACATGATCGCAGGTTTTAATATCCTGAACTTTGCAGCGATAAAAACAATAAAACGATGTCTTATGGATACAATTACTATTAATGTGGAGGAGTGGCAAGAAATGGTTCGTAAAATTGACGAGATCGCAGAATTTATATATCAATATACAGTGCGGCTTCCAAACGACAACACGTGGTTGAACGAAGCAGAAGTCTGCAATTACCTGAAAATAAGTACAAAAACCTTGCAGCGGTTGCGCAACAAAGGCGAAATAGGTTTCTCCACTATTGCAAAAAAGCATTATTACAAGGCGGGCGACATAAAAGCATTGCTGGAAAGAAAAGCGGTTAAAAGCGGTAGGGAGCAGTTGGAAAAATTAAAAAAATCATACAAGAGACGGTAGTATTGACGAAACATAATGATGCCGCGATTCTTCATTGGATGGGACAAAAAGTTTCAGCAATGCGTCTCTATGGCAGATTTTCGATATGACTCAGCCTTGAAACCATTAATGAAATAAAATCCTTTTGTGAGAGAAGTTTTACGAGAATATTTTATGAATTAAAACGTTAAAATTGCGTTAATTGCAATAATTTAAAACCTCAAATCATATTTCATAGGCGGCGCATAAGCGCAACGAGGATCGGGATAATCCCATTTGTCTTTTCCGTAGGCTTTGATAATGTCTGTCCAGCAACGGTTATTTTCCACAAAGCAGGCTTCAAACAAACTGCATGATTTACACGGACTGTCGTTTTGAATATTGTCTTTTTCCAGTTTTAGCATTTTTTTTGCGGCGGGCGAGTTCCACACTTCCGAAAGACTGTTTGTAGATACGTCGCCGATTATAAAACGGGGTAGCCAGTATAGTTGCTCGCAGATGGTGGTCTTGCCGTCCGGCAAAATAAACAGATGGTTGTTTAGTGCCGAGCATTTTACGCCTTTGAAATCCTTGCTGCCGGTTGTGCAATAATGAAAATCCCTGTTTATTACCGAGCGGTTTAACTGAATGGGTATGTTGGATTCAGGTATTATTTCCGTTTCAATAAATTCATACAATGATTCTATTTCATTTTTGTCTGGTTTCAGTTTATGGAACAATTCGTAATCTATCCAATTGGAATTGATGGCAGGAGTTATTCGCCAGTCGGTTATGTTTTTCAGTTCGGAAATAAAATTATATAGTTTGCCGATAATATTTCTTTCTACATTATATTTTGTAAGCACAGAGGTTATCCGGTAATTCAATCCGCTACTGTCTGCCAGTTTTATACCATGCAAGACTTTTGCCATGTAGTCGTTGCCGACAGACAATGTTTTTTGTAATAAACCGGACGAACAGGTATCCAGCGATATTTGGACGGGATTGACGTAGCCGGTATCCCTAATTGTCTTAATGATGTCGCTATTAAGTGGATATTTTGTGGAAATATATTCGGGTTGTAAGTTGCAGTCCGTGAGTTTTTTCAAAATGACAGACCAGTCGGGGTGGAGAAATATTTCTCCACCAATCAGATTGACTGCTCGCACCTGCATTGCTTCGGCTTCTTCTATTAATTCAAGGATACGACCGGTCGGTAGTTTTTTTCTCACTTTTGTTTTTGTATCGGCATAACAATAAATGCAATTGGAAACGCAAGTATTGTTCAGCATAAAAGTAATAAGTCGTGGAGCGGTATACATGCGGCGAGTGGCTAAATCAATGCCGTGACATTCAAATACATCCGGCGTTAAATTCAGAAACGCGACTTCTCCTGCAATTTGCTTCCGGTTTACAATTACATTCTTCGGAATCCGCACTTTTTCGTCCCTGTATTTCGTATAAACTGACATTGGATTTTCAATAAATGGGGAAAGGATTTTTTTTACTATTTCAACGTCCTTTTTTAAATATTGGCTTAACAAATTAATTGTTAAGCCAATAGGTCTGTCGAAAGTAAAAAAACTGAATACCTGTGCATGAATCGGATGTAGGAAACTTTCCCAATTTCCGGCGCTCATGCTGTTAAATTTGAAACCGGAATATATAGCTACCCTACGCAAATCGTTTCGCATTACGTAGCCAGGATTGAGGATATATACTTCGTTTTCGGCGAATGACATAACAGTGTATCTTAAAAATGGATGCCGTTGAAGAAACTGCCGCCTGATTAATCCGCTTTTATCCTGAAAAATACCCTGCAACAGTCAAAAAAAATACTGTGTGCAGGGTATTTATTGGATTATAAATGAAATATTAATTGTCAAATTCACGGTTTTTCCGTACCTTTGGCGACATTAAAAGAGCTATTTGTCATGATGCAAAATACAGCAGATTAGGGCATTAACAACGTTACTTAATCGTTACCTGTTTTTTTTATTGGCTCTGGGTTTCAGATAGTTAGGTTGGGTTGTTATTTTTCAGTGAAAAAGGCGAAATAACGAGTTCTGAATGTGCGGCAAAATACAAAGTTTCCGATAGAACGGCAAGAACAGACCTTACGGATTTAGTTGAAAAAGAGTTGTTAAGCAAGCAAGGCGACCTCAAAAACAGCAAAATATATATTTAAAATTAAGCTATTGCCATCTTCGGAAAATACAAACACTTTATAGTGTGAGTATTATAATGTATGTTTCCGATATATTTCCGATAATATTATTGTCCGAAATTTTCCATAAAGCCCAATAAAGATAAAACATGCAAAAAAACGCGGACTGCCTGTCGCCTTTTCTGACGCTCCGTGCTGTCCGCGCATTAACTCTGCTGCTCGCTTCTATTCTGCAATCATTTTCAAAACCATGTAGCCGCCGGACGTTTCCAGCAGTACGACAATAAGCCGACGCCGTCGTGAGCAGCGAATATGGAACCGAATACTCCTGACGTCCCTGCAAGCGAATATCGCTGACCGTACCGCCGGAAGCAACGTCCATAATCCGCAGGCGAATGGGAGATGCCTTTGACAGCTCGACGTCTATTGTGAATACCCCGCTGTTCGGATTGGGATAGAGTACAAATTTCCTGATAATTGATTCGCTATAAGCGTCTGTCCGAAGCCATTCCAACGGTTGAGACTTCTGGGCGCTTATGTTTACAATCACGACCGTATCATCGACAAAAACGTCGGAGGCGACTACTATTTCGGAGCTTGTTTCAAAGTTCTTTATAAGTTTCATATTAAGCCGCAAGATTTTTTACAGTGTTATGAACGGTCCCTTCATAACGTTATGAAGAGACTCTTCACAGCGTTATGAACGATCTCTTCATAGCATTATGAAGAGACTCTTCACAGTGTTATGAACGATCTCTTCATAGCCAGGAAACGATGAGCGGCATTGAGCAGGCAAGTCGGGCGCTCCGTCCGAAACCAGTGGCGTTTTTATGTCCGAACGGATTTACGCTAACGGGAATAGGCAGCTGTATAAATGCCTGTTCCTCCCTGCGCTGCAATGCGGAGAGCGCCGGAACTTTCGCCATAACAGGCGGCGTGAGTTACATTGACGCTGCTTATCTGCACAGGCGAGGGTTCGTACAG
>JAIRPX010000287.1 GCA_031256775.1 Dysgonamonadaceae bacterium | reverse complement strand
AAAAACAAATTTTGAATAAAAATTACAAACGGCTTTGCAAATATCAAACCTATAATAGCGCCAGTCAGCGTTATTAACAGATTTTCAAACAGTATCATAACAAAAGACGACGCTCTGCTTGCGCCAAATGTACGCCTCACAGCGATTTCTTCCGCCCTGTTGCGCGTATTTGCCATATTCAGACAAATAATATTCAAAGACGGAATTAACAGAAACAGGAAAATTCCCAAACCAATTCCCAGTCCATTACCTGCAAGTAAGTTATGCGTTTTTGCGTTTTTTTCTTTGTCGGCAGTTATATAGTTATCAATTCTAAGCTGTTTTCCTTTTGTTTCAAAGATTTTTCGCACCAATTCGGCTGTTTTCATGCCAGCCTGCTGCATATTTGTGTAATCAGGAAACATAATGCTTAAAATTGATGTTGAACGTGAATTATTAAAAACGTAAGGTAACCATATTTCTGCAGCGCCTGTTGGAGATGACATGAGAGAAAAATTATCTACTACGCCTATAATTTCATATTCATTCCTGTCCATTTCCAGTTTCTTGCCAACACTGTTAACAGTGTGAAATTTTGCCTTTGACAGATTTTTTGTTATAACGGCGCATCTCTTCTTGCCGCCAACGTCTTCTTCCGTAAATGGACGCCCCGCAACAAAATCAAAATCATAGAGTTGCCAAAATCCGGAACTGACAAATATAACATAGGTTGTAAAATAACTTTCGTTCATGGCTACGTTAGTGATATTATCATTGCCACTGCGAATAGAATAATTTTCATACTCTCCTGTCTGTTGTTCCAGCAACAGTTTTTGTTCTTCCGGAGACAAAGCGCCAACCATATTCCCGTCGATATCCGTAAACATTCCTAACGAAATTATCCGTCCATCGTTGACGGACGGCGGATAATTACCACTAACAGCTGCTCCAAAATGCACAAGAAACGTAATAAAAATAAACGTAAATGCCGTTCCTAATATACAAAACAGAGAATAACTCTTGTTTTGCAGGATATTGTATAGGGCAGACTGAAGATGATTTACAAACTTTCTCATACTTTTATACATCAATATATGTCGCAAATATACCAATTAAGGTTTAATTATACATTAATTAAAACTTAATTGATATGCAAACAAGAATAAATATTTCGTAACATACATGTAATCAAATGTTTATTTTTTAGTTAAAAACAGTTAATAATAAAAGCAGAAAAAAATTATAGAGACGAAGCGCCGCCCCGTCTCTATAATTCAATTTCCGCCTTTACGGATACTTATTCCACTGTTTTATATTTTACAATAAATTCCACTCTGCGGTTTTTCTCCTTATTTGCTTTTGTCGTATTCGGAACTAAGGGTTGCGTATCTCCATATCCGCTGGCTTTTATCCGAGATTCGTCAATACCTGCATCCAGCAGATATTTTTTCACGGCAATAGCGCGATTTTCCGACAGCAACATATTAGCCGCAGGTTTACCAACGTTATCGGTATGACCGTTAACTATCAGCGTAGCAGTAGGATTATTGTTCAGAATCATCACTATTTCGTTCAGAACTGAGAACGAAGCTTTTTTGATAGCAGATTTTCCGCTTTCAAACTGAACGCCGTGCGCCGCTTTTTCCAGGACTTCCTTTTCCTGTTTTTTCAATTCGGGGGGAGGACATCCGTTATAGGTACGGGTTCCGGCTACATCAGGACATTTGTCTAAATAATCGGGAACGCCATCGCCATCGCTATCTTTCGGACAGCCATTTGCATCAACAGTTGCGTAGGCAGCTTCCGGAGTATCGGGACATTTGTCTAAATAATCGGGAACGCCGTCACCGTCGCTGTCTTTCGGACATCCATTTGCATCAACAGTTGCACGGGCAGCAGCCGGAGTATCAGGACATTTGTCCAAATAATCGGGAACGCCGTCACCATCGCTGTCAATCGGGCAACCATTTTCATCAACCGTTACGCCTGCCGGAGTGTCGGGACACCTGTCTAAATAATCGGGAACGCCGTCGCCGTCAGAATCCACAGGGCAGCCTTTTTCGTCAACCACTACACCAGCCGGAGTATCGGGACACTGATCAAGATTGTCGGGTATTCCGTCGCTGTCGCCATCAATCGGACAGCCATATCTATCCACCCAATAGCCCACCGGCGTATAGGGACATCTGTCTTTTTTGTTTTTCACGCCGTCGCCGTCGTCATCTTTGTTTTTCCAGCTTCTGCTATCTCCAAATACCATCGACAAGCCCAAATGTAGACTCACATCTTTCGAATATTTTGGAATACCCGGAGATACCCAGCTTTTAGATCCTATTGAGATATTGTCGGCAGCCACATAGAAATTGAAGAAGCCCATTTTCACCTGTACTCCTGCGCCAAGAGTATGCATTCTGCCGTCGAGAACAGAATAGCTGAGCGTTGGCTGAAACCAGTTGCACGGGCGGAAATTAACTGAAGCCGTCAGATCGGTGAATGTTGTTTTATCAAGGAACAAGGTAGAAGATAACAGTCCAATTCCAATTTTATCTTTCAATAATCCATATTCCAGACCGGCATTAAAACGGGTGGAAAGCGATTTAGTATAACTTTTTCCCGTTGCGCCTACCCCGTTGTCATTCGTAAAGATATCTTTCACTTTATCCATTTCCTCTTTAAACTTTTCGCCAAGATCGTTTTCGTCTTCGCCTACTAAATATTGCAGTCCTTCAAAAGTCCAGTCTTTTTTTATTGATGTGGAAATAGTATTGTTTGTCCAGCTGATAAAACCCAAATCCAGAAGCGCTGCCGAAAACTGCAATTCCGGCAGTATCTTGTAGGTCACGCCCAAATCAAGTCCAACACCTGGATTGGACAGTATGTCGGGAACAATTTTCGACAGATCTATGTCTGACGGACTCAAATCAAGTAACTTGTCGAAATCAAGGACTTCATTCGCCGGATCATTTGTATCTGATTTGAAAAGGTTTTTTGTATCTATTCCCGACGGTAAGGAACCCATGATTTTGCCGTCGCCGGAAAGATTCCACCGTTCCCGTCCTGTCGTTATTTTAAACTTATTAATTGAACTGTGAACATCAAAATATCCGGCAAGGTATTTGAGTTTAGCTCCAACCGTTAATTTATCGTTCAACTGACGGGAATATCCCAGACCAACTTCAACATAAGCAGAGGCGTTGAATCCGATAGAGCCAAGATCAAAAATATTTTTCTTTTCCATTCCATACATCATTATATTGAAAAAATCTTTCGGCATATACATGTTAAAATCCTGTCTTGCACTGATATTGAACGTAAAGAAATTTTTGTCGCTTCTGAATCCGAAACCGAGTAAATCCATTCTAAATTCCTCGTTTAAGCGGGTAGTATTGCGCAGTGATTTGAAAAAACCGTCTCTTTTGTCCATTGCCATGGGATGCAGGAAAGTAATCGTACTGTCAATTCCATTGATGTTTTTGTTAAAAACAATATCGTTAAAAACAAAAGAATTATTTCCTCCTCCAAGCTTGATATTGGAAAAAGGCAAGTCGATGTAAAAATCGTAGGGCGACTGGAAAGCGGGATTATATATATTCCGTTCATGAACTCCCTGCATAAAATAGAGCGAATTGGTTTGCTGCGCCCACGCACTGTTTCCGACTGTGATTGCCGTCAAAAAAACAAACAGCAGTTTAATTATATTTCGTTTCATATCGTTTCTTTTATTTATTTTCCAGGATTATTTTACCGTCAATCTCACAAGTTATTCTTACAGTCATCTTATCGCTCGTACTAAGCCGCATAGGGGGCGCTTGATCCAGATTTTCTTTTTCGCTTCTGTAAGAGACACATATATAATGCGCCTCTTTCAATTTATCAATTGAATTGGCTTTGCCATTTTCGAAAGCGATGGAAAATTCTCCCGTTTTTGGCGTTTTCACACGTCCTTTGTTTTCTCCATCAGGATATGTTTCAGGACGATCCATATAGATTTCCTGGTAAGGCTTCGTTGACAAAGACTGTTTGTTTTCGTCAAGTAAAAATACGTCAACAAACATGCCCAGCGGGAAATTATTGGTGTAGTTAAAGAACAGCTTTAATTTTGAAACGTCATCTAATGTGGGATCGCTAAAATCAAACTCAATAGTATCGCTATAGCAAAGCACGCTACCCGTATCAAAAGACATCGGTATAGTCATTTTGCCGTAAACGGTCAGTTGTCCATCGGAAGGAATAAATTCTTCTTTA
>JAIRPX010000255.1 GCA_031256775.1 Dysgonamonadaceae bacterium | reverse complement strand
GCAACGATTGATTTACTTCGGCAAGCGTTTTATTTTTCTTTATAATTTTTATAATTGTATCAAAATCGCTTTTCTTTCCGAGTTTTTCGTAGTTTTCTTTGATATAATCAATTTTAGGTTTGTTTTCAACAGTACAGGATAATAATTCCTGCCGTAAAGTTTTAAGTTTTTCATCTGTAATGCCTAAATACGCTAATTCCAAAGCATAAGTTCGCGTATAATCGTAACGATTGCAGTAAGGGGGCGAAGTAATTACGCCGTTCAAAATATTGTCATCGTGTTTTTGCAATTCATACAAAGCGTTGCCTTCGATAAATTGCAAATCAGATTCCAATATTTTTGCGCCGCTTTTTTGAATAATAACAATGTCCTGACAAACGCTTTTCAATTCGTCTAATAATGATTGTTTTAATGAAGGTAAATTGCCCTTATCCAAGCGAATAACAAGTGGGGCTTTGCCATTCTTTTCTCTATATTCCGCCGATTCCCGCATTTTTTTACTGCGGTAATCCCAACGCAAAAATTGTCCGTCTTTTGCCGTATAACTTACTTTTTCCAAAGAATTTAATATACAGAGAGTTACAAGATTATTTGCATATTTTGAATGATTGTTATTTTCGTTCCATTCTGTAAAAAAAGCAATTTCTTTTTCCGTATTTTCAGGATATGCACCGTCTGTAATGTTAATATAAGGTGTTCTCCGGTTATAATTTTCGGGTATTTCCAACTGTTCTATTTCGGAAATTATTTGTTTAATTTCTTTCAAATCATATTTATAAACAGACTGTTTTGCCTCTATTGCAATTTTTGACATCGGCAAAATATCAAATCCAATACTGTTAATACCCTGCATTTTACAAACTAAATTTGTTGTACCCGAACCCGCAAATGGGTCTAAAACCGTATCGCCCGCCTTGATTCCAAATTCTTGCAAGAGTTTTTTTACTAAATCGGCAGAAAAACCCTCTTTATATTTTAGCCAGCGATGCAAACAATCATTTTTACTTAATTGATAACTAACGCTTTGACGGCTGAAATCATCGGAAACAATTGTTATTGGAATAAGTTTTTGCTCCAAACTCATTCTTGCCGATTGCTGTCCGAAATTGTCTGCTGAAAAGTTTTGTACTTGCCATTTATCAGCAATAGAAGGCATATCAAATAAAGTCAGTTGTTCCATAGTTTAAAGTTTTAGAAGCCAATCACAGTAATTTATAAGTTGCTCGTCAATGGTGAGATTTGCAGCGTTAGAAAGCGTTCCGCTTTGCAGTTGTTCGAAAATTTCACTTGCCATTTTCTTTTCAATTGCAGCAGCAATAAAAGAAGTATCAATTTTGAGATTGTGTTGTACAAATGCCGCTCGTATCCTATTCAAAGCAGTGTTTCCTGTTTTCCAATGCTCATCTGCGCCTGCGGGGTCAATGCCACCTTTGAGTTCGCCAAGCATCAAAATCTTTTCAGGAGTATTTACAATTTCGCCGTTATTATATTCTTCACTATCAGCAGAAAACAGGCAAATATCAATGTTGTTTTTGACAATAGGAATATTCAGATTAAAAGACAAAACACGATTTTTACATTTTGGATTTTGCCAAGATAATGCTTTTAATTGTTCTTCTATTGCAAAATCATTTGCAGAATTTTCTTCCCAAATTTTGGTTTTATTATTGAGCCATTTATAATTTGTGCCTGAAACAGAAAGATTTGATAACAGCGTTCTGACAATTTTTTGTTGAGCAATCGCCCCGACAATATTACGCATTGAGCCGCCCAACGAATCACCTTTTATAAGCAAATATCTGTAAACAACCTCATCAACAAAATATTTACCAGCAGGTTCAAGAAAATTTTCAATCAAACTCAAAATTGCTTTATCCTTGTCGTCTTCCGTGAAATAGCCAATGGCTTTATCTGACAAACCCGCAGCAGTTAATAAGGCTGGTTGAATTTCTGTTATTTTCAGTAAATCCTTTGCCGTTTTCGCTTTTCCTGCCAATACTTTCAATGATTTTGCACTTTCTATAATTGGCGTAGAACGGCGATTCTTTTCTAATGCAAAAGCAACGAAACTGGCGCGGGTTTGTTCGCGGGAGGTTACTAAATCGGCGGGGGATTTGATAATGTGTATCATAACCTTATTTGTTTTACTATTCAATTTGTTTTTTTGTTTCTATAAAAGTACGCATATCTTCAACAGATTGTTTTAGTTGGGCAAATGTGTATCTTGTATTTTGCGTGTTTTCGGGGTGATGAATTTGGTGTCTAATGTACTCGGTTAAAATTATTTGGTCGGTTGTTTGTGTTCCGTCTTTTTTTGTTTTAATATATTGAATGGTTGATTTGCCTTTCTTATAATCATTCAAATAGCCCTCTATTTCAATAAAACCATAAAGTTCGTTATGATATTCTTCTGTAACTTCAGTGAATGCCAAATAATTTACTTCGTTTAATGAAGGATAAGGTAATTGATTGGGCAATACCGATCGAACGTTTTTTGTTGCACTATCTGCTGTTATTAGCCGCAAATGTTCAAATTTTAATTCTTTGACCAAAGCCGCGCTATGGGTTGTAATGATTACTTGTGTATTTTCTGTTTCAGCAAGAGATAAGAATGCAGAAATGAGTTTTTTCTGGTGTTCTGTATGTTGCGAAGTTTCAGGTTCTTCAATAGCGTAAATTATACTTGGAATATTTTGCTCTGTTTTCCTTCTTTCTGCTTCTGCTCTAAAAAAATTCAATAAAATAAGCCGCTTAACTCCGCTTCCTCTTTTGTTTATTGGTATATTTTCGTCTCCTGCGATAGAAACATTTTTGAAAATATCAGCCCATTTCAAACTTTCTACAGTTGGTATTACAGGGTTTAAACTGCTTGCAATTTCAGGATTCATTTCTTTGAGTTTTTCCAACGTTCTGTCAGAAACTTCTTTTAATTTTTTTTCAACTTCCGTTGCTATTTCAGAAAATTTTGTTTGTAATCCGCTATCGCGTAATATCTGTTTTACTGCTTCTTTTAATGGGTCTTGTACTTCACTATCTCCATCACTATTTTTTCTATCTGATTGAAAAAGAGAGTAGAGTGGTAAATAGTTTTGTAATTTTTCCCAAATTGATTTTGTTTCTCCTTTTGTAACATCAATCTCTATTTCAGATAAATCTAAATCTGTACTATAATTATACCAAATAGCAGTTCGCATTACGGCATTTATAGTTTTATCGCTACAAGTGATTGATTTATCTGTAATGATTTTTTGAAGGTCTTTATTTGTTTTGAGTAATAAATCACTGCAATTCGCATTGGTAGGGTGGTTTGCTCTTACAAATACTTTTTCCTTTCCTGCATTTGGATATTTCTTTATAATCTCAAGTTGATTATTTGAATTTAATAAATATTCGGCACTCAAAGTTGTTTCGTTTGTGCTGTCAATTACTATTGTCGCAGGCAACTCTTCAAAGCAAACCGAAATAACAATTTCATCATCGCCTACTTGAAGTGCTTGTTTGTTTATATCATCTTTGTCAAGTTTAACAACACCTTTCCCCTCGTTAAAGAAAATATCCAACGCTTCTAATATTGTAGATTTTCCAATATCATTTTTCCCTACAAATGCTGTCAAGTTGCCAAAATCAATGACAATTTCTTCTCGGTATCCTCTGAAGTTTTTTAGTTTTAATTTTGCTAATTTCATATTTATTTTGATTATTATTGATTTATATTTTCTTTCGCAATACTCAACGCTTTATCCGCAACCATATATTCGTCTTCCACTACCGCCGTAACTTGGTCGGCAAGCCAAAGGGCAAGAAGTTCATCTTTGTCGACTTGTAATAACTCGGCAATAATTACAATCTGTTCGGCTTTGACACGCCGCTCGCCTTTCTCTATTTTGCAATAGGTTGCCGTATCAATATCCAATGTAGTTGCCAATTTTCGTTGTGGTAGTTGGCGTTCCTCGCGTAACTGTTTTATTCGCTCTACGAATTTCATAATACTTCAATGTTTTTATGTCTTGAAATTTTTGGCAAAAATACGACTTTTTTTCCAACA
>JAIRPX010000221.1 GCA_031256775.1 Dysgonamonadaceae bacterium | reverse complement strand
ATTAAGGTATCGCAGCTACGCTGCTCTGTTTATATTCATCCTTTACCGTGCGCTTACGCACACGGCTACAAAGATACTGGCGCTACGCGCCTTCTCGCAAAACACAAGGTTTTGCAGATGATCCGTAAATAATAGATTAATGGATTAATGGATTACTTCAGGCTTTGCTTTCGCAATAATGTTGCACAAAGCCATACCATGCAGAGTAAACAATTAACATCTGCTCGTTATTTGCTGTTTATCAAAGATATGGAACAACAAGGTGAAACATTAGTAAACATTATAAACTTAAAAAATGAAATTTATTGAAGATTTTATTTGGATATTTAAATATAAAGCAGTAACTTTGCACCCACTTTGTGAATAAATTCACTGGTCCTATAGCTCAGTTGGTCAGAGCATCTGACTCATAATCAGGGGGTCCCAGGTTCAAGCCCTGGTGGGACCACACATAAAGCGAAAGCGTTTACAAACGGGTCTTGTAAACGCTTTTCAATTATGATAAATTATTGATTATTATCCAATTGTATCTATATAAAAAATAAATTATGAAATATTCTATTTTACCATTATTAGCTGTCTCGTGTTTTTTTCAGTTTTCGTTTGCTCAACAGAAAGAAGAAAAACAGTCTGAAAAGTCATTTCAGTTTACAACAGTTAAGGAAATACCCATTACTCCGGTAAAAAATCAAGCCAGCTCAGGCACTTGCTGGTCATTTTCGGCTCTTGGAATGGTTGAAGCCGAATTGTTGCGCAAGGGAAAAGGCGAATACGATCTTTCCGAAATGTTTATAGTTCATAAGAACTATCAGGAAAAAGCTGAGAAATATGTCCGTATGCATGGCGAAACAAATTTTGCAGCAGGAGGCTCATTTGCAGATGTATTTGACTGTATTAAGGATCATGGTATCGTTCCTGAAAGTATTCAACCAGGTTTGAATTATGGAGAAGAAAAACATAAACATGGAGAAATGGATGCTTTATTGGGATCTTTTCAAAAAGCCTTGATTACAAATAAAAAATTATCTACAGCATGGCGTAGTGCGTATAAAGGTATACTGAATGCCTATTTGGGCGAGTGTCCAGACCGTTTTTCATATCAAGGAAAGGAATATACGCCTCAAAGTTTTGCCAAGTCGCTGGATTTTAACCCGGACGATTATGTTTCTTTAACTTCTTTTACTCATCATCCTTTCTATACAGCTTTCCCAATCGAAATTCCCGACAACTGGCGATGGAGTTATTCTTATAATATACCCCTGCATGAATTGATGCAAATCATTGATAATTCGTTAAATAATGGATATACAGTGGCTTGGGCTGCCGATGTGAGCGAAAAAGGTTTTAGTAGAAAAGGAATTGCAGTCGTGCCTGATTTGGAAGCTAAAGAAGGCGTTGGATCCGACCAGGCTCACTGGCTGGGTTTGAGCCAGAAAGAAAAAGAAGATTTAATAGCGAACATAACATCTCCCGTTCCTGAAAAAAAAATTACTCAGGAATTACGCCAGCAGGGATTTGACAACTATGAAACAACAGACGATCACGGCATGTTAATATATGGAATTGCCAAAGACCAGAATGGAACCAAATATTATATGATAAAAAATTCATGGGGAACAGATAACACTTATAAAGGAACTTGGTATGTTTCAGCGCCTTTTGTAGAATATAAAACTATTGATATTACAGTTCATAAAGACGTATTGCCGCAGGCGCTGAAAAATAAATTGAATATAAAGAACTGATAGCTAATGGAAACAGATTTCTTAAAAAAAATGTTGACAGATGAATTGATTAGTCTGGCATTTAAGGAAGATATTGGCGACGGCGACCACACTACGCTTGCTACCATTCCTGTTACGGCAAAAGGAAATGTTCAACTGTTAATTAAAGAAGACGGTATTTTAGCAGGCGTGGAGATTGCGCAGAAAATTTTTCATGCTTTTGATCCTGATTTAAAAATAACGGTATATATTGAAGACGGAACTGAAGTTAAGCGCGGCGACATTGCTTTTACTGTTGAAGGAAAAATACAGTCTTTACTTCAGACTGAACGGTTGGTACTCAACGTTATGCAAAGGATGAGCGGCATTGCTACCATTACCCGTCAATATGTCAAGAAAATGGAAGGAACAAAAGCGCAGATTCTGGATACGCGCAAAACGACTCCGGGCATGAGAATGTTAGAAAAAGAAGCTGTACGTATAGGTGGCGGTACAAATCACCGTATTGGACTTTTCGATATGATTCTACTGAAAGACAATCATGTGGATTTTGCTGGAGGAATTGCTATTGCCATTGAGCGTGCAAAAAAATATTTGCATGAAAAAAATAAAAATCTCCCGATAGAAATCGAAGTCCGTAATCTTAACGAGTTGAACGAAGTATTGCAAACTGGCGGAATTGACCGAATCATGTTAGATAATTTCGATATAGAAAATACGCGCAAAGCCGTAGAAATGGTTAACGGTAAATATAAACTGGAATCTTCGGGAGGAATCACTTTTGAAACTATACGCGAATATGCCGAAACAGGAGTTGATTATATTTCGGCAGGTGCGCTCACTCATTCTGTTAAAAGTCTTGATATGAGCTTAAAAGCAATACGTCATTAACCGAAAAACGAATAAAGGAGCGATCCTATTTTTTGTTTAAGGTTAAAGTTTTCAATATTCCTGATAGAAATTAAATGGGCAGAAAAAAGGCTTTTGGTCTTATTCTGGTAGATTTCTTTTATTAACGACAGTTTATTTTCTGAAGAAGTCGGCTCTGAAAGAATCCGACATACAGTTTCTTCTTCATGCAATCCTGATAAATCTCCAACGTATGCAAAGAACTGATCCATAGGGCGAATATCTTTTAATTTAACAATATTTATTTCAACAGGCTTATTAGCGCCCTTGATTTTTCTGTCGGAAGAAGAATCTATTGATTTGTAAATAATCTGATTATCCCTTATTTGATATATATGACTGTTCCCTATTTGAGAAAAGTAAATGCAATTGGACGCAAAATATATCAAACACAACGTAGCAAATGGGTTTTTTATGTCAGGATTTGTTTTTTGAAATTCGTCCAGCGAAATTTCTCCAAAGCGAATTGCCTTTTCGATAAAGTCGGGAGTGATGTTCTGTTCATGATCCAGAAATGAATGAAAATAGGTTTGAACAGCCCCGCAAACCACCTGCCCTGCGTTGTCTCCGCAAGTAATAAACAATCTGTTCTTTTTCATAATCGACTGATTGTTAGGATATATGTTATCTACACTTTTTACTTTTGTTTCAGCCTCGCTGAGGGAAAAAGGTTGTTTCAAAGTAATATTCATAATATTAGCAGCTTTAAATATTGTTTTTATACCGCAGTAATAAGAGAACGAGATATTAAGAAATTTATTATTGCATATTTCATAAGATGATAAATTTTTTTTGTCCGTTTCCCATATAAATTGGATCATCTGCAAAACCTTGTGTTTTGCGAGAAGGCGCGTAGCGCCAGTATCTTTGTAGCCGTGTGCGTAAGCGCACGGTAAAGATGTACGTAATATAAACAGAGCAGCGTAGCTGCGATAC
>JAIRPX010000177.1 GCA_031256775.1 Dysgonamonadaceae bacterium | reverse complement strand
CATTTAATCATTATCTTATTTGAGTGGCAAAATTAAGAAATTCATTTGATAAACACAACTTTTGCGAACAAAAAATAATGCGAAGGCGTGTCGTCATCCGCGAGCGTTAGCGAAGCAATTAACGGCTCACCCGCAAAACCCTGTGTCTATGGCTTTCCTGCTGACGCGGCTTTATAAGCCGTGCCTTCATGCTTTGCCCACGTGTCTCGTTTAAAAAACTTTTCTCGCGTTACTTAGTAAAACAGCTACTCTGCAAATTCTTTTAAATCGTGCTGAACAAAGCAGCGTAGCTGCGACATCTTTACCGTGCGCTTACGCACACGGCTACAAAGATACTGGCTCTACGCGCCTTCTCGCAAAACACAAGGTTTTGCAGATGATCCCAATTAACCGCAGGCAACGCTACGCTCGCCTGCGGTTATGAAAATCAAGCCCATTCGGGCTAAAAAAACGTTTGCAACTTTCGCTGGCGAAATGACGACGCACAAAACCATAGTAAAAAAAACAGGCACGGATTGCAAAGCCGCGCCAGCAAGTTTTTAGTTTTTCACTGCGTTTCGTTCATTTTTGTTATTAGTTTCATCATTTCGCTGTCGGAAAGAGATGTATTTTTGTCGATAGAATGTAAATAGATGAGGAGGCTTCGTATGTCTTCCACCGACCGTCCAGTTTTGGATGCAATGCGTGTATAGAAATTCCAGTCGTGAGTTTCGTTCACGACGTCGATTCCGTGTTTTTTCCTCATACTATCAGCCCAATAGGCGTATTTTTTTGAAACAATATCTGCATTATTGTTTTTAAGGATGTAAAGTCCTGCAATAGAGTGGACAAACGCGAGAGTCCTGTTGGCGGGCGGCTTAATAACAGGAATAGCTTTCTGTTTTCTTTTTGCCGTAAAAATCATAAAAACAAATAAGCAGACAATGGCGAGATAAAAAGCCCAGCGCAAAGAACGCTCGCTCAGTATGTAACGAAATGGCGACTGCTCGCTGCCACCCTGAGAGCCAAGATGATAATATTCCGTCCTTATCAGAGGGCGGTTTTGCAAATAAGCCAGATGTTCGCCAATATATTCGCTTATCGAATCATGCAGTATTCCATAGTTGGTATATACCAACGGGTTACAGGCAAGAATCAGATTTCCGTCGCCTATCCTGTAGCGCAGGCTGACAATATCGCCTGACGTTTCCGAAATGATAAACGCAGAATCAATGTATTGCCTGTTTTCGTCGTCAATATTTCTCATATAGTAAGCGTTCAACGCGGATGGAAAAGAATAGTTCTTTTTCTCTTTTCCGGAGGCATATAAACATACTGGGAAGTAAGTCAGCCCTTTACTTAAATCAAGCGTTAAATAGTTTAAAAAAAATAATGTTGAAATATTTAATGTATCGCTTAATTCTTCTGAAAAATAATGAGCTGCAATTAAAGCGTTTCCACCGCGATTGATATAGTCCAGCAAAGCATTTGTTTCTTCCTCGTCAGTATAAAATTCTTCGGCAATTATAAGCAGGTTATAATTACAGGAATCGTTTTCCATTAAATTCGTAATACTTTGGTAACTGTGAGAATATCCCTTTTCCCATGAAGATTTCATAATCTTGTCAAAAGCGTGTGCGCCGTATGGATGCCTGTCTCCAGTGTTGAAAGTAGGCTTCCATCGATACTGTATTGGCGCGCTGAGATTCATCCAGTATAATAAAAAGAAAAGCAGGATAATGAAGGCAATATAGATGTGGCTCTTTTTCATTCTGTCCATTTTATAATCTGTTCGCTTTGCGTTTCAAAGTTAAGGAATCGCTTTTCGTCGGCTTTTTCATTTCCATAGCGATAGCGAACAAACGATTCCGAAAGTTTTTTGAAAATTTTCCTCAATTCAACGTTTTTTATTTCGTAAACATATTCGTTAACTGTTTTATTGGTTTCCCATGAAATCCATTTTTTACGGTGCAACGTTTCGAGGGTTTTTATATACGTCCATCTGATAGCTTCCGAATACTCGCCCCTGTCGATTGCGTCTTTAATGAATTTATTGAAATCGCGACCGTAAATATCATCTTCATCTATCGAAAACAATAATTTGTTCTTCCTGTTGAAATAGAATATTGACGGTCTGTTAAAATACACGATAACTGCTATAGCTATAAGTAATGCAATGCCAATTATCAACATAAAGGTATTGAAACTTTTGTTGTCTATATCCGGATTTAACTTTTGCAGCCAGTGAAGAAAGCTGTCGCGCAGGCGCTTTAAAAACGAATCCTGTTTCGTCCTGTAATAATTGTAGGTTCTATCTTTCTTGAATTTTTCATAAACAGTTGAATCATAACGTGCAGGTTCAAGAGACAGATATTCTTTCCTGATAGAAAACGTATCCTTTCCTTCGGCAACCACGCCCGTTCCCCGTAGGAAAAGCAATAGAAGACCTATATAAAAAATATTTTTCACAGCCTGTCAAATTCATCCATCATGGAGTGTGCGGAAACTCCTTCCTCCTGTTCCACAATCGAAAAATACTGAAACGCAAAATATATAAAGGTAACAGGCGTTATTATCAGGCTTCCAAGAGTTGAAAAGCTTGCAAATAAACAACTGAAAATGTTTATATCACCGACCGGAGAATGGGACAGTAACCTTAATGCCTGATATATTTGATATGGCATTCCCATTACAAAGGAAACAATCATTGCCAGGATTATAAAGATAATAATAGCGACAAAAATTCTTCCCCAGTCCTTGAATCCCAGCCTGAAAGCGATTTGAATAGATTTCCATGCTTCAACATTTTTAAAATATGCCGGATAGTATATCAATAAAAGCGCAGGTGCTATTAATACAATGCCACATATCAGGATTATCACCAAAGGTATTATAAAAAATTTGGAAACAGAAGCAAAAATAAAACATACTAAACCTACCAAAATGGCAAACCCTACAATGTACAAATTTATCAGCAGCGATTTTAGAGCCAGAGGCGACATGGCTTTCACCCATTCGCTATATCCAATTCCTGGTTTTAATTTTCCTTTATCATAAAAAATCATAATAGCCCCGTTCATGGAAAAAAGCGCTATCTGTCCTGCAATAGCCAGGATATAATGCAAAATGAGATACGGGATATATTTTTCATAATCTCCCAATACGGAAAAAGATGTTACATATTGTATGGTATAGCCCATAACAATAGCCAGTGGAATAGACAACATCAGGTTATTTTTCAATAATATGCGCCAGTTTTGCTTTAAGAAATTCGTTGCGGCAAAAAGTCTTTCGCCAATTTCGCGATTTTTGTAAAACTCAATTTTAAGTTCGCTGTTCATAATTTTATAATTTATTTATTTATAGATTTTTCAGTGTTATGCCTGCTTTTTGCTACTTTTGCGGGATAAACAATATAATAAAAAACGACAAAAGACAGTGACATGATAATGATTGCCAGACGTATCCATTCGGGAAGTTCGGTATGCCTGGTGACAAAAGATTCCAGGAAACCGGCAATAATAAATATGGGTATCGTGCCAACAATAATTTTAACGCCTTTTTTAGCTCCTCGCCTGAAAGAAACTGTTCGCTTGTAAGTTCCGGGAAAGAGCCAGCTGTTTCCCATAATAATACCCGCAGCTCCGGCAACGATGATAGCCGATATTTCCAGGGTTCCATGTATCCATATTGTTAGAAACGAGTCCCAAAGCAATCCGTGTTCATAAAAGAAATATTGAAAGCAGCCAAGCATTATTCCATTACGAACCAAAAGATATGCGCTTGTTATGGATGTGAAAATAGCCGAAGCGAAAATAATGAATGAAACCCGGATATTGTTAACAGTTATTCCCGTAAACATACTTCCCTTGTGCGAATCTTTATATACAGCCATCGGGTCGCCTTTGGCAATATTCTCCAGCGTCATTTCAACGTAGCGGTCGCCTAAAATCAAGCGGTTAAAACTGTCGTCGTTGGCAGTGGAAAAAGCGCCAATCAGTATGCTTACCGCAAAAATCAGGAAAGAATACAATAATTCTTTTCGCGCTAAAAACATGACTTCCGGAAATTCCTGCGCCCAGAAAGTAAGTATCCGCGAGAATTTTTCTTTCTTTCTCCGGTGGATAAACTGGTGCAGCTGGGCAGCCAGGCTGTTCAGGTAATTATTTATCAGAGAACGCGGATAATGCGACTGCGCAAACGACAGATCATTGGTTATGTCGATATAAATATCAGCCAATGTATCAGGCGACTGCTGGTTTGCATTTTTCAGGCAACCTTCGTAATGCTTCCATTTTACCCTGTTCTGATGTACAAATACGGCTTCTTTCATTTGAAAAAATAAAATAACATCGCAAAAATAAATATTTTTTCCTACTTTTTAATATAAAACACTAACTTTGTTGCATAATTGCAGAAAAAATGGAATCAATAGACATATTAACTTGCCAGCACGTTACGATACAATACGAACCGGCTTCCATCGGATCGCGTATGGGCGCTTTGCTTTTAGATTATTTATTCATGGGAATATATATTTATATCATATCAGCATTATATCCTCTGCTGTTTGTTTCGGGTGATTTTGCTGCTATTGTGTATACGATAACATTTTTACCGGTTATGTGTTACAGTTTTATTTTTGAATCCTTTTTTGGCGGCAAGACATTGGGGAAGATGATAGCAAAAATACGTGTAACAAATATCGACGGTTCTATTCCCGGAACGGGCGCTTATTTCCTGCGATGGATTTTAAAGCCTGTTGATATGTTTCCCGGTGGGGGAATCGGTACGTTGTTTATCGTTTTCTCGTCGCGTCATCAGCGGCTGGGCGACATGGCTGCGGGAACTACAGTTGTAAGAACCAATATGTCGCTGTCTTCATATTTGGATGAAGATTTTTATGTGTTTGACGAAAATTATACTCCAACGTTCAAAGATGTAACGCAATTGACCGAAGGACAAATAACATTTATCACAAATACTCTGTTTCTTACAAGGGGAAAGGGCATTGCGGCAAAATCGCTGTTTGAACTGGCAAATAAAGTAAAGTCTACTTTGGAAATTGATTCCCACGTAAACGACCGCCGGTTCCTGGAAACAATAGTAAGAGACTATAATTATTACGCAGTATATAGGAATTAGGAATTTATGAATTATGAATTATGAATTATGAATTAGCTGGCGCGGCGTAATTGCGAGCGTAGCTCTATACATCCAACCTGTTAGGTCTTAAAGACCTAACAGGTTTTTAACAAAAATGCAGCTATCTTCTTCCCATGCATCCAACCTGTTAGGTCTTAAAGACCTAACAGGTTTTTAACAAAAATGCAGCTATCTTCCTTCCCATACATCCAACCTGTTAGGTCTTAAAGACCTAACAGGTTTTAACAGAAATACGGCTTGCAAAGCCAAACGTAGAGACGTCGCGCCAGCTAATTCATAATTCATAATTCATAATTTCTGGATTGCTTGGATCATCTGCAAAACCTTGTGTTTTGCAAGAAGGCGCGTAGCGCCAGTATCTTTGTAGCCGTGTGCGTAAGCGCACGGTAAAGGATGTATGGATTATAAACAGAGCAGCGTAGCTGCGACACCTTTGTAGCCGTGTGCGTAAGCGCACGGTAAGGATGTATGGATTATAAACAGAGCAGCGTAGCTGCGATACCTTTGTAGCCGTGTGCGTAAGCGCACGGTAAAGGATGTATGGATTATAAACAGAGCAGCGTAGCTGCGACATCTTTGTAGCCGTGTGCGTAAGCGCACGGTAAGGATGTCTGGAATATAAACAGAGCAGCGTAGCTGCGACATCTTTGTAGCCGTGTGCGTAAGCGCACGGTTGGAAAACACAGACATTTCCCTGAGCAGCGTAGCTGCGAATTTAGTTATCAGTTTTCAGTTATTAGTTTTCAGTTTTTTTCTGGATTGCTTCAGGCTTCGCCTTCGCAATGACGTTGCACAAAACCGTGCTGAACAAAAGCAGCGTAGCTGCGACA
>JAIRPX010000120.1 GCA_031256775.1 Dysgonamonadaceae bacterium | reverse complement strand
GACATTCACTTTCAAAAATAGAAAATATTGATATTGTGCAGAAAGTGTTAAATTCCGAAATTATGCACTATTATATTAGCAGGACAAGCGTTTCTATTGAAGGCGGTTATCCCTGTTATCAGAAAAATTTCATTGAAAAATTTACTATTCCCGAATTTTCCTATAATGAAGTTCGCGAATTGCGTTCACTCTCTGAACACAAAGACATCAACCTCTTTTTGGCGGATAAGTATCAGGTAAATCTTCCTGTTCCAAATCTGTCGGTATAAATTTGCAACAAATCCGAAATAAAATCAGGGAAACTCAAGCCGGAAATGGATGCAATGGAATCGTCTTTCAACAGTCCGTCCGCCCGAAGTTCCTCGTCCGTATTATAAACTTTCGGAACATCTCGGCTGAAATCAACGATTAACAGACAAATTCTTTCATATTTGTAATGCTCTTTCAATACATCACTTCGACCATTAATTGCATCAAACGCAAGCAAATATTTTTGAATATGAGCTGCTATTTTGGAATCATCTATATATCTGACTTTTTTAGCATCAGCGGAACGATTATCATATTCCTTAACAGCAATCATATATAATTCGCCTAAAACCATTTTATTGCAACGCAAATGCAGATTTAGGGTTTCCGCAAAAGTCCTTTCATAAAGCGTATCGAAATTTTTGGCGGAACTACTTAACTGGCTTCTAACATTTATAGATAAAGTTTTTTCTGTATAATCTTGACCATATTTATCATTCTCCCCATACAAAATTCCTTTTGAAGCAAGTATCTCATTTGTTTGCTGTATGTTATTAGGAATAACACAAATGTCTTGGTTTTTTTGCTTAAAAAATCCGGCTAATTTCAATTCGCCTGCACTTTCACCTAATGGCGGATTGATGTATTGTTCATTCACTCCCTGACGAATCAATTCCGCTTTAACAACCTCGTGTAACAGTTTGATAGGTTGCTGACTGCGAATCAAGTTATTTTTAGCTGTAGTTCCGCCCGAAACAATAGCCCCTTCAATAGACGATTTAATTCTATTGACGGCTTCCTGAAGTGAAATCAAATTCTGTGGCATTAAAAAAGTCTTTTAGAGGTACATTCAACGCATTAGCGATTTTCTCAATATTTACAATGGAAATATTCCGGCAGCCACTCTCAACGCTTGCAATATAGCTCCTGTCCAAATCGGCGGTATAAGCCAAATCTTTCTGGGACATGGATACCTGTTCCCGTAGAAATTTGATACGTTGCCCTATCTTCGATTTTATTTCCATGCCACAAAGGTCGGGAATTGTTGACTATAAATCAAAGACTATGAGTAACATTATGTAAAATTGACTAATTCATCCGAACGTGTTTCCAATAAATTCTGATTTTTGAGCATCTTTTTGTTGAAAGTTGAAAACAAAAAGAATTAATTTCTTTATGATTAGCATCAAAAACAATTTTACTTTTGTTTCGTTATGTCGTAACCACTTGCATCATTTTCACTTTTATCAAAAGCATTATCAATATATTTTTGAGGGTTACTTAGAAAATCATCCTCATTCACTAATGAGATATATGACCCCGTGAGGCTATCAACAGTCTTACATACATCACAAGAATAGACCTTAGGATTTTGATTGAATCTATTATTCTTAATTATATCGTATAAATATGAATCATTTGTTGCAATACTACTACAACCATCTGGATTTTTATGTTCGGGTCTCAGCCAACTATATCCACCTAAATGTTTCATAACAACACCAACAATACCATTGGTTTTGGAATGCCTGTTCGCCCTGTTTATTTCTTTCAGTGAATATTCTATTTCCCAGTCAATCCATTTACTTTGAATCATATTTGGCGAAATTATCACAATCGTTACAGATGTTTGATATATCATATCGCTTAGAACTCTCCTAATATTACCGGTAGATGTATCTGATAAATCTGGCGAATCGCTTGTTTCGCCTGTATAGTAGGTAGCATCATCTCCCAATGCTTTAATAATTCTATCGCGAAGGTTTTGCGCTTCGCTGTATTTGTAAGAAATGAATGTTTTGTGTGCCATAGTAGCTTGTTAATATTTATCCCGAATTTCTATTGCTTCTTCAATCCAGTCTTCTAAATTGGTTTTAATATAATCATAAACATTTGTGCTTGTGCTATAAGGTGGATTATAACATTTTACAATAGACGATAAAGATTTTCCATCAACGGTAAAATCTTCAAACGGATTACGCCCCTTATTAGCTTGATTACCACTACTATCTTTAAGATTGTGAATATAAATACCAAACAAACCTCGATTTTCTTCCCATGCCTTTTTAATTTCGTGTTTAATCCATTTTCTTCCTGCTGTATTTTCACCAACAAACACAATTACACAAGATTTTCCATACATGTTGTCGTCAATCCATTTTTCAATGGCTTTAGCACCAGCTTTTGTAACTTCTTCCCACTGATTTGTTGAACAAACAGTGTTCCCTTCAATTTTTCCCATATTTCTAATTTGGCTGGCTCGCCAATTATCAGGAACATAATGAAAACTTGTAAATACTTTTCGTGCCATTATTTATTCAATTTTTTAATGATGTTTATAATAGTTTTAATAATATCTTCCTGCGAAATAGAATCCTCATTCATCTTATTCAATTCATTTAATATCCAATCATGTCCTTGCAAAAATTCAGATGAATCAGCAATAATTCTATCATATATCACTTTGGCAATATATCTGGTTATGGCAATAGGTATTGGAATTAGTCCATTTTCTATTGCTATATTGAACTCTTTTTCAACACCGTCTGCCAGAATAGTATTATTGCTTGAATCTTTTTTATTTCCAAATATAAAAATAGCAATCCCGGCTAATGGTATAATTCGCCTTCGATAAGCGTTCCACAGTTCTGGAATGGTTTTTCCATTTGTAGCAAATTGTGGAAAAGGTTTCATTATCAGTTGGTCGTCAGAACATTGTTGAGGTTTTGTGTCTATGGCATCTAAAGCCCCATTAATGACAGCGCTACCAACACCTAATCCAAAACCATTTACAACCGTGAATCCTTCTAACACAATTTGTTTACTCAAATTATGAATAAATTCTTGCGCTTCATTACTTGAAAAACGACCATATTCACCACATGAACTGCCTGATATAAATATTGTTTGCTTATTGTATCGTTTCTCAATTTCTCTTAAGATTTCGGTTATCTCATCATAATTGTCAATCAGTAATGATTTTATTTTATACCGCTTTAAATCATTTACAATTAAGGCTTGCTTCGTATTAGCATAACCTAATTCTGCTTGATTATTTATGCCTTCATGCCCAATTTGAGGTTTTTTGATAAAACAATAGTGTTGGCGACTTGCATTTTTGTTCACTCTATTATTTAACCTGCTTAGGATATAATTTATATTGGGGTCAGAAAAGCTAAACCCAATAAAAAGAAATGTTTTTGTAATTAATTCTCCATTTAAAGCTGAAGTAAACAAACCTCTCGTAGAATCATATTTCTCATAATCTTCTTTCGTTATTACAGCATCGTCAGGCTCACTAACATCTCCGTGCATTTTGTAAACAGTGCAATCTTTTTTATATATTGAATTAGAAAGATGAGTTTCTTTGAACTTTTTAGCAACTCTCTTTTTATTATTCTCCAAAGATTTTTCAATTAAAGTATCATAATTCGTTGTCCAAAATGTTGTTATTGGTAATCTGGACAATATATCATGATTTTCAGTTGGACTACTTCCTTCTGTAAACTCGTCTAATATTTTCTGGTTAATTTTGTGTCGATTATTGTTTTCTGTAACATGAAATTGAGCCAAAGAGATTAAATCACTTTCTTTTTCTATGTCTAAATGTAAGTCTGTTGCTATATCGGTTAACAATTCTTTCCAATTAACAAATCCAGCAGGTTTAGACATTCCGGCACCAGCAAAAATAGCTACATTATTATCATGTAGGTCTCGTACAAAATCTTTAATAAATGGTTCAAACTCTGCTTTCATATTACGATAGTAATGATTTTAAATTATCCCAAGTCCAATCATATAATACTCCGGCATCTACAACTCTATACGGATTTGTTCCTTGCGGTTTAATCTGAACGACTTTCTTGCTGTGTTTCCTTGCCAAAGCAATCTCTTTCAATACTCCGGGTGCACGATAAGTGTATGTTCCTGTAATGACAACAACAATATCTACATTTTTAATTTTTGCTTCCGCTTTATTCTCCCAATCCCATTGTGGGGCTGATTCTTTCAAAGACCAATCTAAAATCTCAAATGGAGAATCCGGATTTTTTGCTTGTCCAACTAACAAATTTTTCAAGTCCAAATTATTGTCATAATCAAAACTAATAAATACTCTTTTCTTTGTCATAAGTCTTATAATTAACTATTTAACCATTCTTGTAAACTTTTTTCTTTTCCATCGAGATAAACCACTTTGTAATAATCGTTGGTATAGTCCGATTCCATAATATACGGATATATTTGCAGGTATTCATTTCCTTTCCACTCTGAATATTCATCTTTTAGAGGTAGAAGAGCAATCTTATCAATATATTTGCATGCATCGCCAAATCCAATTTCCCAATTGCACCATTTCGATTCAATAGAGTTATTGGTAGCAAGAAATACAAACTTGTCATTTTCCTTTATCTTTTGTTTTAACAAGGTTGCCGTTTGACCACTTGTTGCTTTAGGCATACTATCGTCCATCCAGTCAATATACACCTCAACACCCATTTTGCGGAGTAAAACAACAGCATCTTTTACATATTCACTGTCATAATGACTGTGGGATAGGAATATAGAGGTCTTTGCTGAATATTTATTGCTGAATGACCTTGATTCATTTAGGATTACGGATTTTTGAGTGTAACCTGCTTTACTATCGGCAATCCGAGAAAGTTTACTTTTTGTAAGAATAGCCATGACAATTAAATTTAATGTTTTGTATCTTTAGGAGGACAAGGGTCATTGCCGTAACTATCCTTATCTCTTATCTGTCCATTAGGACGATGAATTACAACTTCCGATTGTTTATTAATCGCAATTTCACGAGCAGTTCGAATAGCTTCTGCTTGTGTGTTTGTTACTTTAGTAACTTTTTCATTTCCTTCACCTCTTACAGCCCATTTGCCATTATGAGGTACAACATGCTGATTTTTGCTCATTTATTTAATTTATAATTGTGGTAAAATATTATAAAGAATACAGACAAACAATATACCATTCAATCAAAACTGACAGAATAGCATATTACGATTGGAATTTAGTGACAACATGAATAATTTTGTGTCTGAATTTGTCTTATATCATTTATTTTTTAGAGATTCAACTTCTTTCAATATTTTATCTGCTTGCTCATTATTTCGTTTCGCCCTTTCAATCATCTCAGCCTGTTCTCTCGCTAATTCTTCATACCTTTCCACTTGTTTGCGAATAATCTTGATGCTATCATTGTATTTAAATTGCCGTTCCAACCGATAAAGATTTTCTTCATCAGTCTGTCCATGCATTTTGATATACCTGTATTTCAAATCATTGTCCCGATATTGGCTAATAATTTTGCGTTGCTCACCGATTGTATAAGACAATCCAAGAATCACTAATACCATGATTACCATTGAAAGAAAAACTTTACTTGAACCAATATCAATCGTATGGCGATAATAATTCTCAACTTTTGTCGGTTTTCTTATTTCTGCTACAACATCTTCAAACCGCTCTGTCAAAGCATTTACAGCCGATAAATCTATTTGTGCCGGCTCAGCTGATTTGTTTGGCTGCTTATCCAGTTTACTGTTAATCGTTTCAAACATTGCGAATACTTCGGAAGTATCCATTTTAGTATTGTTACTCATATTGCTTTGTTTTTTAATGATTTATAAATGATAACCTCTTTTCTTTTTCTTCTTTGGTTTAGTTTGTCGCATTAGTTCTGCTTCATCGGGGTCGTAGTCTATTCCTGATGTCGGAATATCAAACAAGCCACCCAATGCAGAAACAGTATTTTCCAAAACGGAAGATTGATTTTGAAAATGATTGCTTGCAGATTGAATATTCTGTTCTCTGTCATTCTGTTTCAGTTGAAAGTCAATCTTACTGTAACTGAATTGCCGGTCTATCTTTGAGCCGTTGAAGATATATCCGTTCTTTTCAAATCGGATGCCCTTAACCTCATCCGTATTGCCTTTGTATTTCAGACTGATTGTGATGTCTTGTTTTTTCAGTTCGTTATCCAGTTCTTTCCAATTTTTACATTTGGGAACGGTCGCTTTTAGAGTGTCGTAAATCTCGTATTTCGTTTTGTCAGGCTCTTTCAGACGATGAGTTTTCACGTTTTCCTTTCCCTGTGCAAAATACAATCCGTGCTTTTCGGTCAGTTCCTTACAAATCTTTTCGCTGCGGTAGCGGTCGTTCTTGTCCGAAATGGTTTTACCGTTATTATCTATCCTGTTGAAAACGATGTGGATATGCGGATGTTCCTTGTCGTAATGCCTGCCAACGATGTATTGTGTATTGATAATTCCCATTTTTGACATGTATTCTTTGGCAATCTGCACCATTTTCGTATTGGTCAGCTTATCCTTGTCCTGTGCCGAGAAATCCAATGATATATGTCCGACCGTTTTAGATACTTTCGGATTTAATTCGGTTTGGGCAATGAAACTTCGGATTATCGACTCGCGACTTTTCAGGCGTACACCGTTGGCGGCAATCAGTTCCGTTTGCTTGGCTTTATCAAGCACATAGTTTACTACGCCCTTGAAACTTTGCCCCTTAACTATTTTGGCAACCATCTTCCAAAAGAGTTAATGCGTTATCAATCCTGTCCGCCAAATAGAGGTATTCGCTTCGGGCGTTAGAATAGCCTTCGGCGTTTGCTTTTCTGGCAATCTGATTCAGGTTGTTTCCCATTCCTGATATTTTACGAATACAGTCCATTTGTTCCGATGTCAATCGTTGACGGATTTGGCAACCGATGATTGCCTGTCTCGCTACTTCGGTACAGGTCATTTCGGCTTGGGTGGCTTTTGCTTTCAGTGCGTAAAAATCCTTTGTGCAAAGATTGACCGCTATCCGATATTTCAGTTTTTCGGCGGGATTTAATTTAGGTCGTCCGCCTGCTTTATTTTTCGTTATCATCCTCTTTTTACAAGTTTTGAATGGAGACCGGCGGGATAATTCAGGGTTTCGAAGCACTCGAAACATAAACTTGCTCCGCTGAAAAACAGGCGTAGCCTGCTGCTATCATCCGTTTGTGAATAATCATAATTTTAATCCCGTTTTTTTCTTTTTTACTTCCGGTTTTACCATCGGTTTTTGACGCAAATAATCGTTCATGTCTTTGTATTCTGCATACTTTGTCGAACGGTTATACACAGTAGCGTTTGCAGACTGAATCAACTCGGTTGCTTTTTGTCCGGCTTCATCGTTGTCCAAGTAGGTATAAATTTCACGATGCGATTTCAGAAAATCCATTGCTTTTTGAACATTGGCAACCGAATTAAGAACGGCTATATCATGTTTGGATTTCTCAACCTTTTGTAAAGTTAGATAGGAAAGAAAGTCCCAGAAGCCCTCAAAAATCAAACAGGTATTGCTATTATTTTTAATCGTTGAAATATCCTTTGGTGAAATACAGCCTTTAAAATCGGGAGGACTGCTTAACTCATATCCGCCGTTGTCATTCCTGAACCCGATAGAGAAATAATCTTTGTCCCTGTTTCGGTAGTGGACTTCCCTGCAATACCTGTTTGCCAAATCCAAATCTATCTTCCGTTCCTGAACCCATGCAATTAATTTCGGGTGGGTAATTGGAATGATATTTTGTATTGTTGTCGGATTTTCATCTTTCT
>JAIRPX010000006.1 GCA_031256775.1 Dysgonamonadaceae bacterium | reverse complement strand
CGCGAGAAAAGTTTTTTAAACGAGACACGTGGCGCAAAGCATGAAGGCACGGCTTATAAAGCCGCGTCAGCAGGAAAGCCATAGACACAGGAGTTTGCGGGTGAGCCGGTTTTACGGGTGATCCTCAAGTCGGCGCGTAGCGCAAAACCAAAACTAAAAAAATGCTAACAATCTTGTTTTTAGACTATTAGCATCTTTTGTTTGTTGTCCTGCTAGGATTCGAACCCAGACAAGCGGAACCAGAATCCGATGTGCTACCGTTACACCACAGGACAAAATTCAAATGTGGGTGCAAAGGTAAAACTTTTTTTTGAATGAAAAAATAGTTTCTTTGAAATTTTATTTTTGTACTTTATATTTTTTGTTGTATTTTTGCACCCTACAATAAAATTTTAATTTGGAATCAACTGATTAAGAATGTATAAATCACATTCGTAATTTAAATAAAAAATAATGTTTGAAAATTTAAGCGACAGACTTGAACGGTCATTCAAGCTACTTAAAGGTGAAGGCAAAATCACCGAAATTAATGTTGCGGAAACTCTGAAAGACATCCGTAAAGCATTATTAGACGCCGATGTTAATTACAAAGTTGCCAAATCTTTTACTGACGCGGTTAAAGAAAAAGCGCTGGGACAAAATGTCCTTACCTCTGTGAAACCCGGTCAGTTAATGGTGAAAATTGTTCACGATGCACTGGCTGAGCTTATGGGAAGTGAAACCGTTGAACTTAACCTGAAAAACAAGCCTTCCGTTATTCTAATGTCGGGTTTGCAAGGTTCCGGTAAAACTACTTTTTCCGGTAAACTGGCTAAAATGCTAAAAGACAAAAAAGGCAAAAATCCCTTGCTTGTTGCATGCGACGTATATCGCCCTGCCGCCATCGAACAGTTAAGACTTTTGGGCGAACAGATTGGCGTAACGGTATATCACGAGCCTGAAAATAAAAATCCTGTTCAAATTGCTCAAAACGCCATCAAACGCGCCAAACAGTATGGTAATGACATTATAATTATTGATACCGCCGGACGTCTGGCTATCGACGAACAGATGATGAACGAGATCGCTTCTATTAAAGAGGCAATTAAGCCCGATGAAATTCTGTTTGTAGTTGACGCAATGACTGGTCAGGATGCTGTTAATACTGCGAAAGAATTTAATGACCGCTTGGATTTTCAGGGAGTTGTCCTGACAAAATTAGACGGCGACACGCGAGGCGGAGCCGCGCTTTCAATTCGCACGGTAGTTAATAAACCTATAAAATTTGTAGGAACAGGCGAAAAGATGGAAGCTATCGATCCTTTCCATCCGACCCGAATGGCTGACCGTATTCTGGGCATGGGCGACATCGTTTCTTTGGTGGAAAAGGCTCAGGAACAGTATGATGAAGAAGAAGCCCGACGTTTGCAGAAGAAAATAGCTAAAAACCAGTTCGATTTTAACGATTTCCTTTCTCAAATTCAAATGATAAAGAAAATGGGTAATTTTAAAGACCTGGCATCAATGATTCCTGGTATGGGAAAAATGATGAAAGACATTGATATTGATGATGATGCATTTAAAAGTACGGAAGCCATTATTTATTCCATGACCCCGTTGGAACGTGCTAATCCTGCAATACTTAACAGTTCCCGCCGAATGCGCATAGCGAAAGGAAGCGGTGTTAGTATATCGGAGGTAAACAAATTGCTGAAACAGTTTGAAGACACCCGCAAAGTGATGAAATCAATGACTACTGCTAAAATGGCAGGGAAAATCGGTAAAGGTGGATTAATGAGGAGGTAAATATGCAATTAATTGATGGAAAAGCAATTGCCGCTCAAATAAAACTGGAACTCGCCGAAGAGGTGACGCAAATTGTAGAAAATGGAGGGAAAATTCCTCACCTTGCGGCTATTTTAGTAGGACATGACGGCGGTAGCGAAACTTATGTAGCAAGTAAAGTCCGCGCCTGCGAAGAAATAGGATTTCATTCAACGTTGATTCGATACGATGATAACGTAACCGAAAAAGAACTGCTGTGCAAGATTATAGAATTAAATAACAATCATGATGTGGACGGATTCATTGTACAGTTGCCTCTCCCCAAGCACATTTCAGAGCAGAAAGTGATTGAAACAATTGATTATCGCAAAGATGTGGACGGATTCCATCCGGTTAATGTCGGACGCATGTCCATTGGATTGCCATGTTTTGTTTCCGCAACCCCTGCGGGTATCATAGAATTGCTAAAACGCTATAATATAGAAACATCAGGTAAACGTTGCACAGTGTTGGGACGTAGCAACATTGTTGGAAAACCGGTGGCTACGCTGTTAATGCAAAAAAGCAACCCCGGCAATTGCACTGTTACCGTTTGTCACAGTTTGACAAAAAATATTGAAGAATATTGCAGACAAGCCGATATTATTATTGCTGCATTAGGTTCTCCCGGATTTTTGAGAGGCAATATGGTTAAAGAAGGCGCAGTTGTGATTGACGTAGGCACTTCCCGCATTCTTTCCGACAAAACAAAATCGGGATACAAGCTATGTGGCGATGTAAACTTTGAAGAAGTAGCTCCAAAATGTTCTTATATTACTCCAGTGCCGGGCGGCGTAGGACCAATGACAATTGTTTCTTTAATGAAAAATAATTTGCTGGCAGGAAAAAAAATAATTTATCAATGAATATATTCAGATATAATATACTGTTATTTAGCGTTTTATCATTAATGCTACCTGTTTGCAAACTTAATGCGCAAAAAATAACTTTGCTTTTTGCAGGCGACGCCATGCAGCATCAATCGCAAATTGATCAGTCATTCAGGAACGGGAAATACGATTATTCATCTTATTTTCAATATGTTAAAGATGAAATTACAGATGCCGACATCGCTATTGTCAATCTTGAAGTTACTTTGGCAGGAAAACCATATAAGGGCTATCCTCAATTCAGCGCTCCCGACGAATACGCCAAAGCCTTGCAAGAAGCAGGTTTCGATGTTATGTTAAATGCCAATAATCACATTGTTGATCGCGGCAACAAGGGAATTATACGTACGCTTTCAGTTCTGGATTCAATTAAAATAGCGCATACTGGCGTTTTCAGGAACAGGGAAGAGCGCGAATCTGTTTATCCATTGATAATTGAAAAAAAAGGAGTCCGTTTTGCCATTTTGAATTATACCTACGGAAGTAACGGATTTTATGCTTCAAAACCGGTATTAGTGAATTATATTGACAAAAAACAAATCAGCGAAGATATTCAAAAAGCTAAAAATCTGAATGTTGATATAATTATTGCAACGATGCACTGGGGCGAAGAATATAAACTGACACAAAACAAGGAACAGGAAAATCTTGCTAATTTCATGATAAAAGAAGGCGTTGATATGGTTATCGGTTCTCATCCTCACGTAGTTCAGCCATCAATAGCTATCGTTGATTCAGTAGGCAATATCTCCGGTTTAATTGTTTATTCCTTAGGTAATTTTGTTTCAGGAATGGTTGCTCCGAATACCGAAGGTGGTCAGATTGTGAAAGTAGTTCTTGAAAAGCAGAATAATAAAACATATTTAAAATCAGCCGAATATGCCCTAATCTACAGGCACAAAGCAAAATATGGCGATAAAACAGATTTCATGGTTATACCTGTAAGCCTTGCCGAAAAAACTGATTCATCTGATAGAATAGTCATAGAGATGTCACCTGATTCTTACATAAAAATGGAAAAATTTGTCAAAAACGCTCGTGCAGTTTTGAATAAGCACAATGAGAATGTTTATGAGTACAAATTAAAAGCGCCGTTTTGAGAAAATTATTTAAAAAATTTGCCAAATAAGAAAAAAGTTGTACCTTTGCAGCACTGTAAAATTTTTTTATGGTGGTCGTAGCTCAGTTGGTTAGAGCATCAGATTGTGGTTCTGAGGGTCGTGGGTTCGAGCCCCATCTTCCACCCAAACAAGTAAAAGGGCGTGTAACAATAAGTTACACGCCCTTAATTTATATTCGATATAAATAGATAGATTTGAACCAGATGCAAAATACTGTGTCATAGTCCATTGTGACTTGTATGTCATAATAAAAACATGATAATGCTACTACCCTATTGTCCATACAGGACATTCATATTTCGTCATTGCGAGCGTTATCGAAGCAATCCAGAAATTAGTTTTTCAGGCGCTACGAAAAATAATCTGGCAGCCACAA
>JAIRPX010000310.1 GCA_031256775.1 Dysgonamonadaceae bacterium | reverse complement strand
TTGCATATCTTTTTATGAGCGATGTATACGTGCCTATGAGTGAATACGAAACTGTTCCGGGACGTGCCGATATTTACCTTCATCGCAGTCCGCTGCTGCCGGAAATCAAATATGAATGGCTTTTCGAGATAAAATACTGCAAAGTATCTGACAGTGAGGAAGAAATAGAAGCTAAAAAGCAGAAGGGCTTGCAGCAGCTGGATGAATATATAACTTCGTTCCGTCTGAAAGACCGCACCGATTTGCGCTCAGCATTGCTTGTTTTCACAGGAAAAGACAGGTTTGAAATTATTCCCCATAATTTTTAGAACGAGACAATTTTTAGTTCTCAGTTTTTAGTTTTCAGTGCTGGAGCTTCTCTGACGCTCGCAATAACGATGCACAAAATTAAGCCACGTAAAATATAAATCAATGATACAAAAAAAATATTCTGTGAGTTTATCAGGATTCTTCAAAAAAAATATTTATTTTTGCAGGTTCAATTTAAAAAATTTTATATGTTACGGCAGTTTGCGACACGTTTATTTTGTGCATGTTTTTTTATTTTTTTCTCTTCCATGACGTTTTCTGCCCCTGCATATCCGTATTTCATTACGGTTTATCAGCCGGAGGGACAGAGCCTTACCGTGAAAATGCGGGGCGACGAGCGAATCAAATGGATGGAATCGGAAGACGGTTATTCTCTTTTATATGATAGCTGTAAAAATATTGTTTTTGCTGTTTTGGATGAAAAAGGCAATATGAAACCTTCAAATATAAAAGCTTTCGATATAAATTCACGTTCCGAAGAAGTAATCGCCAAGCTGAATAAAATACAGAAAGGACTGCAATACAGCGCTGAACAGAAACAGATTTTATGTCAAATCCGTCAAATAAAAAGGAAAACTTTCGCCCGTTCCGGTTCTTTTCTCCGATCTGGCGGCACGATCAGGGCTATCTGCGCTTTGATTCAATTTCCGGATAAATCTTTCAGTCGTACGATAGAAGAATTTGAACAGTTGCTGAACCAGCCCGATTATTCTGCTAATGGAGCTAAAGGTAGCGTACATGACTTTTATCTGGAAAATTCTTATGGACAGCTGGATTTAGATATAACGGTTGCAGGTATTTACACTGTGGCTAAAAACTGGAAATATTATGGTGAAAATAATGAAAAAGGCGATGACAAACATCCTGAAGAATTGGCAAAGGAAGCGGCTATTCTAACTTTCAACGATTTTAATCCTGCTGATTATGACAACGATGGCGATGGTTTTATTGATGCTTTTCATTTTATTTATGCCGGTTATGGCGAGGAAGCTGGAGGCGGCGCTGACTGCATCTGGGCGCATGAATATGGTTTTCCTGCTCTCAATTTTGCCGGTTACAAAAAACTGGATACTTATTCATGTTCTCCCGAATTGCGTGGCAACAGCGGAAAAAACATTACTCATATTGGCGTTATATGCCACGAATTAGGTCATGTTCTGGGTGCGCCTGATTTTTACGATACGGATGGCGACAGCAGCAATGGAGAGTTTTCAGGCACTGGCTTATGGGATTTGATGGCGAGTGGTAGCTGGAACGCCAGTGGAGCGTCGCCTGCCCATATAAATATGTACCAAAAAATCCAGTTCGGATGGGTTACGCCTGTTGAACTTAACTCAAAAAAAACTGTTACCGGTATGAAAAACTCTGTCCTGAATCCGGAGGCTTACATCATCAGGACTTCCGTTTCGGGCGAATATTTTGTTCTGGAAAATCGACAGAAGCTGGGCTTCGACAGCAATATTCCCGGACACGGGCTTCTGATTTACCATGTAAGCGTAAGCCAAAATGATATAAAAAATAATGAACTAAATACAGGTCATCCGCAAAGAGTTTATCCGGTTTATGCAGCTTCAACAATAGCAGCGCCAACGGGAACGCCGGATTCCTACGGGCAGATAAACAGCGCTAAATGTACGTTCCCCGGTTCAGATTCAAGAAACGCTTTCAGCAACGTTTCTGTTCCATCCATGCAAACATGGAACGGACAGCTGGTTTCAAAGCCTTTAACTGACATAACGGAAGCTAATGGACTTGTTTCTTTCCAGTTTATGAAAGGACTTTTCAATCTAACGGCATCTGTATCCGGCAAAAAAGTCACTTTGCACTGGACAGTCCCTGATGTAACAGAAAAAATTGAAGGATACAATATCTACTGTAACAATAAATTTCTTGGCAAAACATCTGAAATTACTTTTCGGGAAACAGTTAAAGACGACGGCGTTTATATCTACGGCGTAAGTGTCTATTATTCAAATGGAAACGAATCACAAAGGGAAGAAATCACAGTAGAAGTGAATACTGTTTCAATCACTCCTGTTATTAATAAGCCGACGCTTGCCTATCCTAATCCTGTTGCAAGAGGCGACGATTTGATTATCAACAGCAATTATGAGGAAGAAACTGCACTGCTGTTTTACAGTTTATCCGGACAATTAATCACGAATGTACTGATAACATCGCCTGTCGATCGTTACACTGTAAATTTGCCGCAGGGAATATATTTACTGAAAATAATAAACAGGCACAAAACAGAAATGATGAAATTAATCGTTAAATAAATACAAGATATATGAAAATAAGCTTTAATATTAACTTTCACACAATTTTAGGACAAACTCTTAATATATTCGGAGCAATTCCGGAACTGGGCGGCTGGGATATTCAGCAGGCTAAGAAAATGCAACACACAGGCGACGGAAACTGGGTTTTTGAACTGGAATTGCCCGACAAAAAAATTTCCTTTGAGTATCGCTACTTTATGTCGTCCGACAACAAATTGATTTTTGAAGAGTGGGAAAAAAATCATTATATCGACATAACTAATCCCAAACAGTCGCAGCTTTTGATAGACTACTGGCAAAACCGTCCGCGAAACATGGCGTATTATTCTTTGGCTTTTACAAAAAGCCTTTTTGCGCATCCTTACGTTAAACCGGAAAAAATATTAAAACCCGACGGGAAAATTTCCATGAAACTCCTTGCGCCAATTGTCGCCAAAAACGAAAGCATAGTTCTTGTTGGAAACCAGTTGCAAATGGGTAATTGGGATGTGAGTAAAGCGCCTGTTTTAAGCTGTAAGAATTTTCCCGAATGGCAAGTAGAATTTGACGCTTCAAATCTTCAACATCCCGTTGAATATAAGTTCTGTATTATCAACGACAAAGATAAATCTATTGTGCGCTGGGAAAAAGGAGAAAACCGTATTTTCCCCGTTTCTTTATTGAAAGACAATGAAGTAACTACCGTATCGGGCTTACAGTTCCGTGATGAAGAGTTCCAGTGGAAAGGCGCAGGTTTGCTCATTCCCGTTTTTTCGCTCCGCTCTGAAAACAGTTTCGGGATAGGCGATTTCGGCGATTTGCGCAATATGGCAGACTGGGTAAAACTGACCGGTCAAAAAATCATCCAGACTTTGCCGGTCAACGATACAACAACGACTCACACATGGCTTGATTCGTATCCCTATAACGCAATTTCCATTTATGCGCTG
Source organism: Dysgonamonadaceae bacterium (assembly GCA_031256775.1). Lineage (GTDB taxonomy): Bacteria > Bacteroidota > Bacteroidia > Bacteroidales > Azobacteroidaceae > Azobacteroides. The sequence continues at coordinate 5,839 of JAIRPX010000310.1, read as the reverse complement.
CATCCGTTATATCTGGACATAAACGCAATGGGCGAATTGGAAAACGCTGAAAGAAAGACGTTTTATAAAATCAAACAGAAGGAATTAAATGCGTTGGATTCAGTAAACTACGAACAGGTAGAAAAATTTAAATGGATGTTTTTCCGCGAGATATACGAACAGGAAGGAAATAAAACTATGGAATCTGCTGAGTTTGATGCTTTTTTCAAAAAAAATAAAAATTGGCTGATCCAATATGCAGCCTACTCGTTTTTGAGAGATAAAAACGGAACTTGCGATTTCAATTTATGGAAAGAATATTCTGTTTATAATCAGAAGAAAATAGAAAAACTTTGCCATAAAAATTCGCCCGACTATAAATCAATTGCTTTCTATTATTATCTTCAATTCCATTTAGACCGGCAATTATCTGCTGCAAGGAATTATTGTCATCAGCATGGCATTGTGTTAAAGGGAGATATGCCAATTGGAATCAGTAATAAAAGTATAGAAGCATGGATTGAACCGGCTTATTTCAATATGGACTGCCAGGCTGGAGCGCCACCCGACGATTTTTCGGTAACAGGGCAAAACTGGGGCTTCCCCACCTACAACTGGGAAGCAATGGAAGCCGATCAGTTCAAATGGTGGAAAAACAGGTTTGGTAAAATGTCTGATTATTTCGACGCATACCGCATCGATCATATTCTCGGTTTCTTCAGAATATGGGAAATACCTGATTCATCGGTAGAAGGATTATTGGGACATTTCAATCCTGCTATTCCGCTGAGCCTGGAGGAAATCAAAAATTCGGGACTGAAATTCGACAAAAACAGGTTTACCATAGCTTCCATCCATAGACAGAATTTATTAAAACTTTTTGGGGAATATGTTTCCGAAGTGGCTGAAACTTATTTGGATGAAATGGAAAACGATCGCTTTGTGCTGAAAAATCAATTCAATACACAGAGAAGAATTCAGGATCATTTTGCAGGAATGGAAAACGAAAAATGCCAAAAGATAAAATCAGGTCTTTTCTCCGTTTGCAATGAAGTTATGTTTCTGGAAGACAGGAAAAAAGATTATTATCATCCGCGTATTTCTGCCTCTTCTTCATTTATTTATAATGAATTAGATAATCAGGACAGGTACGCTTTCGACAGTTTATACTGGAACTATTTCTATCAAAGGCACAACGAATTTTGGAAAGAACACGCATATAAGCGATTGGTCCCTTTAATCGACAGTACGGATATGCTGACCTGCGGCGAAGATTTAGGCATGATTCCTCAGTCTGTGCCTGAAGTTATGCGTAAGTTGCAAATTTTGAGCCTGGAAATAGAACGGGCGCCAAAATCGCATCATATAGAGTTTACATCATTGAAAGACAATCCATATCTTTCAGTTTGCATGACTTCAACTCACGATATGACAACAATTCGCGGCTGGTGGAAAGAAGACAGGGATAAAACGCAACGATACTATAATGAAGTGTTAAAACAGGAAGGCGAAGCGCCGGAAGAATGTACGCCGGAAATTTGCGAGCAAATTATCTCCAATCATTTAAAGTCGGGTTCAATGCTGTGTGTCATCCCTTTACAAGACTGGTTGTCTATTGACGGAGAACTGCGTTATTCATCTGTTGATGCAGAAAGGATTAATATACCATCCAATCCACATCATTATTGGAAATACCGTATGCACCTGACTATAGAACAGTTACTGAAAGCTGAAAAATTAAACAGAAGGATCAGTCTTTTAACTCTGCAACGCTGAAGCCTTGTTTATTTCATCGTACACATGCCGTTGAAGACTGCACCCGCTTCTACGTCAACATATTTTGCAAGTATTTCGCCTGTGAAAACAACTTGGGATTTCAGGCTTACCGTTTCGTGAACTTCGATATTGCCTTTTATTTTCCCCATCAGATCGGCGTTGTTGCAGATAATGTTTCCAACTATTTCGGCTTGAGGACCAACTATAACCCGTCCTGTACAGTCGATGTTGCCTTCAATTTTACCGTCAATCCGCAAATCTTCTTCAGCCTTGATATCGCCTTTGATAAATGTGCCGGAAGTTATTGCATTGTGTGTTGTTCCGGCAGGAACGCTGTTTTTACTATTATTCATAAAATTAGTTATTTAATTTTTTGATGCAAAAATACGATATATTTGCAAAAAATCAGATAAAAAGCTAATTTTGTTTCAAAAAAATATGCAATATATAGAATTAAAGGGTATGATCTTCTATGCTTATCATGGCGTAATGGAACAGGAACGGAAAGTTGGAAATACATTTACCGTCGATTTAAAATTACATGCCGACTTATCGGAAGCCATTCAAACCGACAGGCTGGAAAATACGATTAATTACGCAGAGGTATATAATATTGTTAAGGAAGAGCTTGCAATACCATCGCAATTATTGGAACATCTGGCAGGACGGGTTGTTAAACATCTCAAGCAGAAATTCCCTGTTATTATTTCCGCAGAAATACGTCTGGCAAAATTAAATCCCCCAGTTTTGGGAGGCGATATGAAAGAAGCCGCCGTCGTGATGAAGTTATAGGCTACGAAGTTATATCTTGCTTGGTTATAAAAAACATTCCATATCTCGAAGATATGGAATGTTTAACTTGTTACTTATCAAAATCATCTGACAATTTTAACCGTTTTTTCGCCTTCTGCTGTTTTCAGTTTAATAATATAAACGCCGGAAGCCAATGTAGCAACCGGAATTGCCCTGTCGATACCTGACACAGACAATACCTGCTGACCGGAAACCGTATAAACAGTTGCGCCCTGAACTGGAATATACGAATTTATAAACAGATAGTCATCAGCAATATAAGCCGTAACCTTTTGTGAAGCAACTTCTGGAGCTGGTATGCCGGTAGAAATATTTGTCACTTTTTCCGAGCATCCCGTAATGATTTCCTGCTTACCCTCTGCAACAAAAGCTACTATTTCTATTTTATCCAGATTGACTGGAGTATCCTTTACCTTTTCTGGAACCGTATATAAATATCTTTTGACGACAAATGATCCGGCTGAGGTTTGGCTAATGGGTTCTCCCCACTGTCCTGTCAGCAGATCGCGCAACATGTGATTATGCTGATAAGAGGCGTCAGATCCCATTTCCGGATACCAACTGGTGGCTCCTACTTGCGAAGCGATGATACTGTCCTGCACCAGAGCTATATTCAGCCTGTTAGAAGTTGAAGGATCTTTTGTGTAATACAGTTCTACATCAACAGTCAATTCGCGGGTTACAGTATTCAGCGCCGTTTTCAAGCCGATATTAACGTATGAAGCCTGGTTCAGTATGGTCGTCGATTTGCTTTTGAAATCACCGCGACTCAGCGCTGTTACGTTTCCAAAGGCATGACGGTTTACCGTTCCGGCGGGATACCCTGTCAATCCTGTCTGGTTGGCAATAGCGTTGCCCCAGATGGTTGTAAAATCAGGATCTGCAACCGCATAAACGCCCTGGTGAATATTGATAATAGAAACCCTTCCAGGATTAGCAGCCTTTATTTCATTGGCTCTTTTATGACCGTCGGGACAGAATTGGCAATACACTCCTGTAAATTCTTCAAGGACTACATTTTTATTTGAAGATTCCGTATCTACAGTAGACCGCTCTGTCGGCGCTTCCCACGTGCGTATAACTGAGCGCAGAGTATTGTCTTCCGGATAATCATCAGCGCTTCCGTTTACCTTTTCTATTTTTACTTCTAACGGATAAGTACTGTTTACTTTCTTTTCAAATTCGACGCCTGAAATACCAAACGTGTAATAATCTCCCGGAGCTATATTTAACCCTGAGAGAGTTCCAGTCACTTTTTCATTTTCGCCTGTTTTATAGCTGACTTCCAAGCTGGTAACAGGTTTTGCGCCTTCGTTCTTGATGCTTCCGGTTATTGACAGCGTTTCGTTAATGTCTATCAATGAAGTCGGCACATACATATCGTAGAAATTGACGTCTTTCGACGAGATGTTTTCACCTTCAACAATACCAAAGATACACAGGTTTTTAAATCCATTCTCGCCAAGATGCATCCATTTTCCATAAGAATTTTGCCCATAGCGTATATAATCGCCATTGGGATCTGCATTGTCAGAATCGTCCAATCCTATATGATACCGTTCGTTTGCAGATCCCGACTTGAAAGAATATCCTATCACCAGATCCTGGTCAGCCTTTATTTCATAAGGCTCGTCAAGCGTGATTCCATTCCATTTTGCAGTTGCAAGCGTTACTGACTTGGTAACTCCATGCGTATCGTTCAGTCCGTTTCTGACAAATACTTTTGTATCGGTCGCGGAATACATGCCGAAGCCGATTAAAACTCTGGTAAGAGTGTTTCCCACATACTTTCTCAAAGTATTTTTTGGGATCACTATGGCAACTTCTACCAAAGAATTAGCGTCCACCCCAAAAGAAGTATTTATATTATCGTTACAATATCTTAACGGGAAGGCATTTTCTTCGTCTGTTGCAATTAAATTGATCCCGTTGATAACCTTAAGAGGAGTCTGTCTAAAAGATTCCTGCGCTAAAATACATCCTGCTGACAGCAGGAATAAAAAAAATGAAATAAATGTTTTGTTCATAATAAGCTACTTTTTATATTATAAAAATTGTTTAATTTATTTTGTTCAAAATAATCGATCCTTTAAAAAGGAAATGCAAAGGTAGAAGATTTTTTAAGAAAACAGGTAAAATCAGAAAAAAAATTACTTTCAGCCCCGAAGATAGGAGATTTTCCATCGTATAAGGTTTCTTATTTTCATTAAAAATGGTGCAGCTACGCTGCATAACATGTTCATGGCGAACTGTGTCGAGATCATCGTTTCCACGGTTTACAAAGCCGCGCCAGCGAAAAAGTGTGAATTTGCCCGATAGGAAATTCATTTATATCGAACTCATGTTGCTTTAATAATTTTTGCAACATAGACGCATATTTTGACTTACAATGTTAATAATTATTTCAGATAAGAAAGGGTTTTACTGGTGAACCCCAATTTTCATTATACTTTCCTCAAAATTTTCTGGATGAAACGACTTATTTTTCAACTTTGAGCGATAGGTATAAATCGTTGTAATTGAATAACGTAAAAAACCGGCTATATGTGCGCTGTCGTTTATTCCCAAACGAATCAACGCACATATTCGTAATTCTGCGTTGAGTAATTCGCCCTTTTTAGGGATTTGTTTTTTGCTTTCGGGAAATAAAGCATTGAAATCGTCAATAAAAGTAGGACAAATGCACAAAAATGTTTCATCGAAATTCCTGTAAAAATCATCCAGTTCATTTTCAATAAATTGCGAAGATTTGAGGGATCTAACCAAATCATCTATTTTTCCATTGTTGGCAATTTTGTTCAGACTGCGACGGTAGTTATCAAATTTTTCGATATAGCCGGAACACAAATCAATAAACTTGGCTAAACAGGCTTCTTTCACACGGTTTGCCTCCTCCAGTTTCCGGTTAACTGATGAAAGCCGGTTGTTCAAAATATTCAACTCGTCATTCATTTGAGATAGCTCATGCAGCTTATTGTCCATAATATCTAATCCTCTTGAATAAATTATAGGGTCGTTTAAAATCTCCATTATCCTTGTATATTTATTATTGATGCTTCGCTTTGCTACTTCCACAATAACAAAGCGCTGATATGCTTAACCAGACATTTATATATTAAAAATCCAAAGATCCATGCCATAATTTTTTATCCTAAAACTGTCTAATTTAAACGACCCTATAATTTATTCAAGAGGATTAGATATTATGGACAATAAGCTGCATGAGCTATCTCAAATGAATGACGAGTTGAATATTTTGAACAACCGGCTT
>JAIRPX010000154.1 GCA_031256775.1 Dysgonamonadaceae bacterium | reverse complement strand
TTCTTTTAATTCAATACTTGCAATCGACACACCAAAACATACTGATCTGTCGGACATTATCCCACCAACAATTTTATTTATCAACTCTGCGGCGTATGCACTGATAAAGAAATAAGAATTAGATGTTAAATTGATACCATTTCTGTTAGTAGCAACATTTTGCAGCCACGAAAAAGAATACAGGCTAACACGCCAATTATCACTGTACTAAAACAATCAACTTTTAAATTTCACAAATATGAGAAAGTATTTTTCAATTTCAATGACAGTATTTTTTTGCTGTTATATAAATGCTCAAGTAAATGATACGTCGAGCAAACGGAGAAGTGAAATGGGGCAAATCCGATTCGCCAGATTTCAAGAAAATACAAAATCGAACCGGAAAATGCAAAATGATGTTTCTTTTTTGAAATCAGCTTTAATAGAAATCCATTTGTTTATGCAAAATATGAAATTTTTCATGTACATTTGTTCGTTTTTAAGAATAACTTGTTTATTTATTTTGAACTTTAAGAATTGAACTTAATATTTTTGTAAAATTGCTCATGATAAATATGCTTATCGGCTTATCTGTCAATCATAGTGAAAGCCGTTCCTGTATTTCCGACGCTTACGTAAATGCGGTTATCAAAGCGGGGGGTGTTCCTGTATTAATACCTCTAACAACAGATTTGGGTACATTAGAAAACATTTTGGCGCAAATAGACGGGCTTATTTTGACCGGAGGAGGCGACATTTATGCCCCGTTGTTTAACGAAGAATTGCATCCGCTTGTCGAATCGTATGATATAGAAAGAGATCGTTGTGAAATTCATTTGGTTCGAAGAGCAGTCGAAAAACAAATCCCTGTTTTGGGAATTTGCCGGGGGCAGCAAGTGATCAATGTTGCTTTCGGCGGAACCTTGATTCAGGATATACCTTCGCAAATGCCGGATTCGAAAATCAATCACAATCAGCAGGAGGAACGAAAAACAGGAACGCATTTTGTAGATATTTTAACCGGATCAAAACTGTATGATCCGGTTAAAACAAATAAGTTACTTGTTAATTCATTCCATCATCAAGCCATTAAAATATTAGCGCCGGAATTTGAAGCTATAGCCCGTTCCGAAGATGGAATTATTGAAGCAATCGAATCTACTCAGGGAAACTTTATTTTAGGCGTACAATGGCATCCCGAAAACATGTCTGTTGCCGGAAACGAAGCCATGCACTCGATTTTTAAGCAAACAGTAGACGAAGCCGAATTGTACCGGAAAGCAAAAGAAATCCACAAGAGGATATACTCAATTGATTCTCATTGTGATACACCTATGTATTTTCCCTATAAGATAGATATAGGGAAAAGAAATCCACTTTTGAAAATCGGTCTTCGCTCCTTTGGTGTTTCGTCGAAAGAATCATTTACCAATTATCAGTTAAAAGTAGAAATTCCCCGAATGGAAGATGGATTATTGGACGCTGCATTTATGGTAGCCTACCTCAAACAAGGGAAAAGAGACGTAATATCATCCCAAAAAGCAGTAGACAAAGCCAAATCAATAATCGGAGAAATAATTCGACAAGTTGAAAATAATAAAAATATTGCCGGAATCGCTCGTTCGACCGCCGATCTCAAGCACCTGAAAAAAGAAGGGAAAAAAGCCATTTTTATCGGAATCGAAAATGGATATGCTATTGGAAAAAATATTGAAAATATTAAAAAATTCGCCGACATGGGAGTTACTTATATTACATTATCTCACAATGGCGACAATGATATTTGCGATGCGGCCACAAACAGTCGCACGGAACACAACGGACTCAGCCTGTTCGGTAAAGAAGTAGTAAAAGAAATGAATCGCCTGGGAATAATAGTTGATATCTCCCACACTTCCGAAAAAACATCGTTCGACGTGCTGGAAATAAGCCGTTTTCCGGTCATTGCCTCCCACTCTTCCGTAAAAGCACTTTGTAATCATCCGCGAAATATTTCCGATAAACTGATGCGTACAATAGCCGACAAAGGCGGAGTCATTCAAATTTGCCTGTACGCTTATTTTCTTCGAAAAGACGGAAAAGCAACTGTGAAAGATGCTGTCGATCATATTGATTATGTGGTAAAAACGGTGGGCGTCGACCATGCAGGCATCGGTTCCGACTTCGACGGCGGCGGCGGAATTAAAGGCGTCAATGCAACTAACGAAATGCCGCAGATCACTTTAGAACTTCTCCGCAGAGGATATTCCGAAGAAGATATTGCCAAAATATGGGGAGGAAATTTGATGCGAGTAATGGATATTGTACAAAAAAACGTACCTTTGCAACCTGAAAAATAAAGTTATGTTGAAATACAAAAAGCCTCTTATTCTTATAACGAATGACGACGGCGTTCATGCAAAAGGGATTAACGCACTAATTGAAGGTGTTCGCTCTCTGGGAGAAATCGTGGTAATCGCGCCCGACCGGATACGTTCAGGTATGTCGAGCGCCATAACAGCCTCCAATCCGATTCGTTTAAATCAGATTCATAAAGAAAAAGATCTTACCGTTTATAGCTGCACGGGTACGCCCGTAGATTGCGTAAAATTGGGAATTAATGAAATACTGGACAGAAAACCGGATTTGCTTCTTTCAGGAATTAACCACGGTTCCAATGCTGCTATCTGTGTAATTTATTCGGGAACTGTTGGCGCCGCTTTGGAAGGATGTATCTTAAAAATACCTTCTGTTGGAATTTCTCTTACCAACCATTCGCCCGACGCCGATTTTACTCAAGCAGTAAAATATGGAAAGCTGATAGCCGAAAAAATACTGGCGGGAGAATTGCCTGAAGGTGTCTGTATCAATTTAAACATTCCTGATATTTCGAATGTAAAAGGTTTGAAAATTTGTACGCAAACCAAAGGATATTGGGCTAAAGAGTTTCAAACAGCTAAAGACCCTTCCGGGCAAACAGTCTATTGGTTAACAGGTTCGTTTCTTAATGAAGAACTTGGAAACGAGCAGAGTGACGAATGGGCACTATCGCAAGGATATGCAGCTCTGGTTCCACTCCAACCGGATATGACGGCTTATTCGGTTTTAGGGAAAATAAAAAACTGGGAACTGTCTGTATGAAATATTTTCTTATTGCCGGAGAAGCCTCAGGCGATTTGCATGCCTCTAATCTAATGCATTCGTTGAAAAAAACAGACCCGAAAGCAGATTTCCGCTATTTTGGAGGAGATCTTATGCAAGCGGAAGGCGGAATATTAATCAAACACTACCGCTATATGGCGTTTATGGGATTTATTCCCGTTTTAATGAATCTCCGAACGGTACTTGATAATATGACGCTTTGCAAAAAAGCAATCGAAGAATACCAGCCCGATACAGTAATTTTGGTCGATTATCCGGGATTTAATCTCAAGATCGCCGAGTATTTAAAAAAACATCCGTTTCCCAATTGCCGTTCGCCGTTCATCAACTATTATATTTCCCCTAAAATCTGGGCATGGAAAAAATACCGCATTGAAAAAATTAAGAAATATATAGACAAAATGTTCTGTATTTTGCCTTTCGAAACAGAGTTTTACAAAAAACATCAAATGGAAGTGGCATATATGGGAAATCCTACAGTCGATGCACTTGCCGGTAGAAATTACAAAGACGAAACGTTTGAAAATTTCATTCAAGTTAATCAACTTGAAAATAAACCCATAATCGCTCTTTTAGCCGGTAGCCGCAAACAGGAAATCAAGGATAATCTACCTGCAATGTTAGAAGCCGTTGCGTCTTTCGGAGAATACCAACCGGTTATTGGCGGATCTCCGGGAATCGATCCGCATTATTATGAACTCTTCACCAAACAGGACCAAATACCTGTCATCTTCGGACAAACTTATCGCTTGCTTTCACAATCCCGCGCCGCATTAGTCACTTCGGGTACAGCCACTTTAGAAACAGCTTTACTTCGGATTCCTCAAGCGGTTTGCTATAAAATGCCACTTAAATACCTCAGTTCTTTCATTTTTGAAACTTTTTTTTCCTGTCCTTATATTTCCTTAGTAAATCTGATTGCAGGAAAATCGGTTGTTAAGGAATTATTCGGCAAGCATTTTTCATCCCTGCAAATTCGTAAAGAGTTGGATTTGCTCCTGAATGACGAAACGTACAGGAAACAAATGGATAACGATTATCAGGCAATTATTTCCCTGCTCGGGCCGCCGGGCGCCTCCGGCAAGGTAGCTGAAAAAATTTTTCAAATCATTTCGCAGCCATTCCATCTTAAGGATAACAATCAATAACGGAAATACCACAAAGAGAAAACAGTCGAAATATTGTACCGGTAAAAATAATTTTCACGAAAAGATAATAATTATTTGGTTGTTCAAGAAAAATACTTTACTTTTGCCTGTTTTCATAATAGTTTATTTTATAGCCATTCTGAAAAGGAAACCGTTTCTTGTCAGGATGGCTAATTTTTTGAAGAAAATTAAGAAGCGTTTTATCAGCCAATATTCTTGCAAAAAAAATAAGATTTTGGGAGAAAAAACATGGTATTAACTTTTTTTTGATTTTTAAATTCATTATCTTTGGCAATGATTAAAATATATAAAAGGATTGATAACAATTAAAGCATAAAATTATGACATGGTATGAGATAGTCTTGATTGTATCAGGGATTTTGTTTATTATCAACGCTATAGGATCTCTGTTTTTCGGCAATTTCGATATAGATTCGGATATGGATAGTGGATTTCTGTGGGGCGATATTCTTTCTTTCAAAGGTCTGCTGCATTTTACTATTGGTTTTTCGCTTGAATTAACTCTAATGCACGAAGTTACTTTTTTTTCGACCACAATGGGAGTCTTTGTGGGTATCATTTTTGTCGTTGTATTATACTTCTTGTATAAATGGGTCTATGACAAATTGCAACAAAATATGAAATATACTCATGAAATAAAAGAGATGGAAGCTGAAGTATATTTTTGGGACGATAAGCGAAAAGTAGGAGAAGTATTTGTCACTCTGGAAGGCAGGCCGGTAACTATTACTTTAGAGTGTCCTGAAGAAATTCATTTCGAAAAGGGACAAAAAATAAAAGTGTCCGGTACACGCCAATTGGTTTATCCGATTGATTTTATTATTTAATTACTTTATACTATAAATTATGAATTTAATTATTTTTATTGGAGTATTGGTTTTGCTTATTGTATTTTCGCTTATCGGTATTTTATCCCGATTCAGAAAATGCAAATCGGATGAAATCTTGGTAATCTATGGTAAAACAGGAGGTAATAAATCATCCAAGTGCATTCAGGGCGGAGCGGCGTTTGTTATTCCCGTCTTACAGGGATATGCTTACATGTCGTTGAAACCTTTGCAGTTTGAATGCAACCTGCAAAAAGCGTTGTCTTCACAAAACATCAGAGTGGATGTACCAACCACCGTTACCGTAGGTATCAGCACCGAACAGGATGTGATGCAGGCAGCAGCAGAGCGCATTCTGGGCTTAGGACGGGGTGAAATTGAAGACTTGGTCAAAGATATCGTTTACGGTCAAATGAGAACTATTATTGCCGATATGACTATTGAAAAGCTAAACGCTGACAGAGATGAATTTTTACTTAAAGCAAAAGGCCTTATTGATACCGAATTGCGCAAAATAGGGTTGCATTTAATTAACATTAACATAACTGATATCCGCGATGAAGCCGGATATATTGTCGCTTTGGGTAAAAAGGACCAGGCCAAAGCGATCAATCAGGCTAATGTGGAAATTTCGACAGCCGAACGCGAAGGAGAAACCCAAGTAGCCGAACAGATGAAAATTAAAAATGCAACAGTGGCCGCAACAAAAAAAGAAGAGCTAATTGCTATCGCCAACGCTCAAAGAGATCAGAGTATTTCGGTTGCCCAGGCCGAATCCGAACGTGATTCCCGCGTAGCTGAAGCTAAAAAAAACAGGGATATCAATATTGCAAAATATGATTCCGAAGCCCGTGTCGGAGAAATCGAAGCAACTAAAAAAATAACAGTCTCCAATGCCGAACTGGAAGTAATTAAAGCCGAATCGCAAAGTTTGGCCTTATCAGCTGACGAAAGAGCTAAAGCCGAAATAGAAAAAAACAAAGAATTAGCGCGTAAAGAAGCCGAAGAAGCAAGAGCCAAACGAACAGAAGCCGCCTTGAAAGCAGAGCAAATTGTTCCGGCAGAAATAGCCAAACAACAAAAATTGATCGACGCCCAAGCCTACCAATTGAAATTGGAAAAAGAAGCAGAAGCAAACGCAAATAAACAACGTATAGAAGCGCAAGGACGCGCAGACGCCGTTGCTGTCGAAGGTAAAGGAAAAGGCGAAGCTATTACCGCCGAAGGATTGGCTCACGCAAAAGTGATCGAACAACAAGGACTGGCAAAAGCCGCCGCCGAAAAAGCATCGTTATTGGCGCAAGCCGAAGGGTTTGAAGCTATGGTGAGAGTGGCAGAAAACAATCCGCAAGTAGCAATCCAATGGAAAATGGTCGATCAATGGAAAGATATCGCCGCCGAACAAGTGAAAGCTTTTGAACACATCAATTTAGGTAATGTCAATGTCATGGATACCACTCAAGGAGGTACTTTGACAAACCTGCTTACCGGTTTGATATCGTCCATCGCTCCTGTTACTGATATCATGAAAACCATTCCCGGAATCCCTAACACATTGAAAGGAAAACATTCGGACAATAATAATCTCGCGTAAGTTTTGCCTTATTCCACAAAGGAGTAAAGATGGACGATGAATACGTTGCACTTTTGCTCCTTTGTGAAAACTTTCTTAAATTCATATCCAAATTCTTCCCTAAAAAATAGCACTTTTATTAATAAACAATCGTTTTGTTTTGCCATTGGATTGCCTTTCATCACCCCTTTACATTCGAAAGATGGCGTTTAGAAAACGCTTTTTGATGAAAGTCGAAAGCCGAGACCAAGTAGTAAAGTACAAGCTTATTGCAGTAAACATTAAAGGTTACGGTTGATTTGAAAAACAAATGGTTTTTGAACACCTTCTTTTCAATAAACAGAATAGTGAAAAGTTTGGATGTTGTCGCCATTTAAGGAAGCTATACCATAAGATATATACACGATTTGTCCGGTTTTTCAAAACATACGATTTCTTGATGTAACTATTTTGGTGACAAAGATTTGTTTAATAACTGAGTTGAGACAGCTTTTCTTCTTCATAATATCATATCACAATTATCTATACCACAACCATTTGGCAATTACAGCAAAAAATAAAGCAATAATAGCAATGCAAAAAATATTAACTTGAAAACCGAACCTTATACTTTTTTTTGCAATTCATACACTATATAACATACTGAATATTAGCTATTTGGCAATTACAGCAAAAAATAAGGCAATAATAGCAATGCAAAAAATATTAACTTGAAAACCAAAATACATATTTTTGTTGCACCTTAAAAACTTAAAAAAAACAAAATATACTATATGAAAAGACACAAGAACATTGTCATTTTTTTGCTTTTCTGGGGAATAATATCTGTTTTTCCCTGTTGGAGCAGGTCGGCATTAAAGTTACCGGATATAAAATCTTCAATGAAAAAAGTCGCCGACTGGCAAATCGACAACTTCAAGTACTCTACAACCGATAATCTGCATGATTATGGAATAGATTCATGGACAAATGCCGTTTTATACTTGGGAATGTTTGAATGGGCAAAAATAGCCGACGATTCATCCTGTTTTCAGTGGCTGGAAAACATCGGTTTAACAAGTAACTGGAATATTCCCGCCAATTTTCTTAAATACCCTATATACGGACTCTATCATGCCGACGAACTCTGTATCGGACAATTTTACCTGAATATGTTCAATCTCTACAAAGAGAATAAAATGCTCTGTTCCACAAAGGAAAGAGCAGACTGGATCATCAGTAATCCCCCCGATTCCGCAATGAGCATATCCAACAAACAATCATGGACATGGTGCGACGCTTTGTTCATGGCTCCCCCTGTTTATGCACATCTGACAAAAATCGAAGGAAACGACGAATATCTTCAATTTATGGACAGAGAATTTAAAAGAACATATAATTTTTTATATGACCGAAAAAAGAAACTGTTCTTTAGAGATAGCAGCTATTTTAACAAAAAAGAAGCGAATGGGGAAAAAGTCTTTTGGGGAAGAGGCAACGGCTGGGTGGCCGCAGGATTAGTAAATATTTTGAAACTGCTTCCTGAAAACTCAGAGTACCGGCCTTTTTACGAAAATCTGTTCAAAGAGTTTGTTTCGCAATTGGCGGCATTGCAGGATAAAGATGGTTTTTGGCATGCAAGCCTGCTGGATCCTGCGAGCTACCCGGCACCTGAAACCAGCGCTACGGCGCTTATTACCTACGCATTGGCTTACGGTGTCAACAAGGACTTGCTGGATAAAAAAAAATATACACCTGTCGTGAAAAAATCGTGGACAGCTCTGGTTTCTGCCATAGATAAAAACGGGAAACTCGGATGGGTGCAGCCTGTCGGTGCAGATCCTAAAAAAGTGACGGCAAATATGACTGCTGCTTACGGCGTGGGCGCATTCTTGCTGGCAGGAAGTGAAATTTATCAATCATATTATAAATTTTAAATCTATTGTTTATGAAACATTGTACTATCGAAAATTTTAGAAAAAGATTCAAATGCAAAATCTTTCTGTTACTCTTTTTCGGTTTTTGTGTCTGTTGCCTTTGCAGGGCGCAGAATACAATTACAGGAACAGTAACAGACATGAGCAGCGAACCTCTCGTAGGAGTCAGTGTTACTCTTAAAAACACAACAAAAGGAACGGTAAGCGATATTGACGGTAAATACAGTATCACTGCCGACGGTCCAAACACTGTTCTGGTATTTTCGTATATCGGATATGCTACGCAAGAGTACAAAGCGGGAACGCAAACAACAATTAACGTAAAACTTGCGGAAGATTCAAAATTATTGGACGATGTGGTGGTCGTTGGCTTCCAGACACAAAAAAAAGTAAACCTGACCGGAGCCGTTTCCTCTGTTGGATCCGAAACATTTGAAAACCGCCCCGTGGCCAATATCGGCCAAGCCTTACAAGGCGTTGTTCCTAACCTGAATATTTCCATGAGCGACGGGAAGCCCAACACGGTACCCAGTTTTAATATTCGTGGAACTACCTCTATCGACTACAATACGACAGACTCCAGATGGGAACTTAAAAACGGCGAACCGTTAATTTTAGTGGATGGAGTGGAAATGACCTCCACATTGCTGAACCAGATGAATCCGAACGATGTTGAAAGCATGAGTGTAATTAAGGATGCTTCAGCTTCGGCCATTTACGGAACAAAAGCAACATGGGGAGTCGTGTTGATTACAACCAAAGCGGGTAAATTCAACCAAAAGGGAAAAATCAGCTACAATTATGATCTTTCGTATGACAAGCCCTCCGCCCTCCCCGACATTATGAACGCTTATGAAATTCAACGCTTCGTGATGCAAAATACCCAGTGGACCTCTGTCAACAATCAGCCAAGCGATTTGGACAAGAGAAAGATGGAAGCGATCGAAAAATACATGGCAGATCCAACCAATCCGGAAAACCGGTATATAATGAACGGAAACTCAATCGTATGGGTTGGAAATATGAATCCTTACAAAGAAGTGGTTCGCGACTACGCGCCTACACAAAAGCATAACGTGAGCCTGTCGGGAGGATCGGATAAAATCGCCTATCATCTTTCGCTGGGTTACATGACGCAAGACGGCATGTATAAAATCGGCGAAGACCAATACAACCGCTACAACATCGCTACCCGCTTTAATGCAAAAGTAACCGATTGGTTTAATGTGGAAACAAAAGTCAATTATAACCGTTACAGCTACGAAGAACCTTACGTGCCGAGTTATAAGGGTACTATCTGGTCGATATTGAAACAGGACGCCGACAAGAATATCAATATGCCCATAAAGACTTTGCAGACCGATCCGAGCGGCGAGCAGTGGACGGATAATTATCTTGCATGGCTGAATTACGGCAACCGGACGGTAACCAAGCGGTGGACTACGGTTTTGGCCGTGTCGCCGGAATTTATCGTTATCCCGAAAATCCTGAAGCTCAAGGCAGATCTTTCCTATTCGCCGCAAGGACGTACATTGAGGCGCGTCGATCCTTCGCATTACTATCTCACCTATACATGGACGCCCGTAAGCGAGCAACAGGAATACAAGGAAAACAGGGGAAGATTTGAAAAAGACGTTACCGACAATTACCAGATCAATGTGTATGCCGATTTCAACAAAACATTCAAGGAAAAACATACGCTTTCGGCTATTGTCGGGTATAATCAGGAATACGTAGAATACGATCAGTCGGCGCTTAATCTACGTAATTTACTTTCACCCAATATTTTAAATCCAAGCGCAACAGAAGATCCCACTTTAAATACAATAGAAACTTCGGCGCAAAAACGCACCGGAAGAGCAGCTTTCGGCCGGATCAATTATAATTTCGCAGGGAAATATTTATTTGAAGTCAATGGTCGCTACGACGGTAGCAGCCGTTTTACACCTAACGGACGATACTTTTTCTTCCCCTCTTTCTCTGTCGGATGGAGAATCTCGGAAGAAGGTTTTATGGATTTTTCGAAAAATTGGCTTTCAAATCTTAAAATAAGGGGATCGTATGGTAAATTGGGTAGCCAGCCCGATTCTTATTATCCCTATCAGGCGACAATGAGCTCATCGGCTTCCAATTACTGGATTGACGGAAGCTGGAGCAATACGGTAAACGCGCCGTCCCTTGTGTCGCCTACCTTGACCTGGCAAAAAGCGGCAACCACCAACATTGGGCTGGACGCTGGGTTCTTTCAAAACCGCCTGAACTTTTCTTTAGACGTATTTGAACGCAAAACCACCGATATCCTGGTGGAAGGAAGCGTTGCATATCCCAATTTGATGGGCGTTTCGGCTCCGCGTGAAAATAGCGGGGCGCTTCGCTCAAAAGGATGGGAACTCAGCCTGGAATGGAAAGACAAGCTCGCCAACGGATTGCAGTACAATGCAGGCCTCGTTTTGTCGGATGCTATGGCCAAAGTGCTGAGTTATCCTTCCAACCCCATAAAAACGCTGGGAGATTATCTTTACTATGAAGGTATGAACGTTGGCGAAATCTGGGGATACGAAACCGGAGGCATTCTGCAAATGGAAGATCTTATAGTCGATGGCAACAGCTATAAATTCTACGGTCCTTATCAGGGTGGCAATGTCTGGCCCGGCGATGCGTGGCGGAAAGACCTGAACGGCGACGGAATTATCAACTCCGGCTCCAATACGGCCGACGATCCGGGTGACCGGCGCATCATAGGAAACAATACGCCGCGTTACAAGTTTGGCCTTACGCTGGGCGCTTCGTGGAAAGGTTTCGACCTCAGCATGTTGTTCCAGGGCGTCGCCAAGCGCGACCTGTGGATCGGCAGCACCACTTATTGGGGCGGCGGAACAAACAACGCCGGCAGCCGGTGGATGTACGAACGTTCGTGGAAGCCTGACCAGATCGACGCGAAGTTTCCCCGTTATAGCTCTACCGCCGGAGGACCTGCCGTACAGACAGGATGGCTGGTCAACGGAGCTTATCTGCGTATGAAACAGGCTGTATTGGGTTATACTGTGCCTGCTTCTCTGATAAAAAGACTGCATGTTGAAAAACTGCGCTTTACCCTGTCGGGTTACAACTTGTTTGAAATTACGGAAATCCCGTCTATTTTTGACCCCGATCAAATTTCGGACGCCTATCCACAAAAGAGAACAATTGCCGTTGGTGCTCAGATTACATTTTAAATTTTAAATAACGGAAGAATATGAAAAAAATAATAAAAAAATATATTACAATCGTTTGTATATGCGCAGGATTTACCCTGATCTCGTGTAACGACGATTTTATGCAGCAAGATCCTTATAATACGCTTGCCGAAGGTGTTTTTCTAAAAAATGAAGGCGACTTGCCTTTGTACCTTAATCAATTATACAATGTATATTGCATGGGGCATCAGACAGGCAATGCTTACAGTTATGCTCCACCGTTCTACATTACGCGCGGAAGTTATATCATATACGGCGACATTTTCACAGATAACGCCATTGGATTTTCCAATACTTCGGGCGATATTGTTAACCGCATGCAAGGTACATGGCAAGTGCCGGCCAGCGCGGTAACTTCGCTCGACGATGGCAACAATACCGGCTGGCGGTGGGGTAACCTGCGTACAATCAACTATTTCCTGAGCCATTACCGCGAAGCGGAAGGCTCGGTGAGCAGCCCCGACATCCTGAACAAATACGCCGCCGAGGCTTATTTCTTTAAGGCTTGGGATTATTACTGGAAGATAGTCGCCTTCGGAGAAGCGCCTTGGCTGGAAAAAGATTTGAATACCAATTCTCCCGAATTGTATTCCCCGCGTACGCCAAGAACGCAACTTGTGGATAGCGTGATGAAATGCCTCGACTACGCCGTGCAGTATATGAACAACACAGGCGGACCAACAGGACGCATCAACCGCGACATGGCAAACTTCCTGAAAGCGCGTTTCTGCCTGTTTGAAGGAACTTTCCGAAAGTATCATACCGAATTGGGCTTGCAAAACACGGCCAACAGGTTCCTTGAAGAATGTGCAACAGCCTGCGAAGCGATTATGGCGACAAACAAGTATCAGTTATATAATGTACCGAGCGCCGAAGTAGGAAACGACCCGTACTGGCATCTCTTCAAGCTGAACGGCATGACGGGTGGTGACCACAAGGAAGCCATCCTCGCACGGGTATATGACGGCTCCAAGCTGGGGCACGGAACCTCGCGATACTTCAATATGAACCGCGGAAATGCAAGCGGACGCTATTGTAAGGGAGCCACCAAAGACTTGATAGACGAATACTTGTGTATTGATGGCCTGCCGGCTGCCTCAAGCCCCCTTTTCAAAGGCTATGACGGCGACGACTGGCGAGAGCTTGACAACCGCGACCCGCGCCTGCGGCAAACCGTAGTGAAGCCGGGCGAATATGTCACTGTCTTTAACAGGGACGATAACGGGGGCGCAATCAATCAGGCGCTGCAAGGGCTTAAGTATCCGGAAATTACATACAACTGTCCGACTGCCAATCAAACGCCGACAGCCGGCCCTTGCGTTACCGGCTATATGTTTATCAAGCACTGGACAAACGAGCAGATAGACAACGGATCTACTACCAGTGGTTCGCAGACAGCCTTGATTTTCCGTTATGGGGAAGCCTTGTTGATGTATGCCGAAGCCAAAGCGGAACTGGGAACCATTACAAATGAGGATTTGGACAAGACCGTCAATGTCTTGCGTCAACGCGCAGGATTTGATTTTTCCAAATATCCCAACAGCAAGCTGACTTTGCAGAACATTCCTGCCGATACTCACTTGGATAATCTTTACCGGCAATATGCGGGATACGTTCCGAGTCCCATTCTTCGCGAAATACGCCGCGAACGCCGCATAGAAATGGCAATGGAAGGCCTTCGCCGCGAAGATTTGGTACGCTGGAAAGCCGGAAGGTTTATTGAAAAGCCCATAAGAGGCATGAAATTTACGGCAGAAAAACAAAAACTGTACGACGGCACAAATACAAGCAAGGCGAAAAATGCGCCGAAAGCTACGCTCAATTCAGATGTATTCGTAGATAGCGAAGGCTTCATCGTCGGCTATCCGAAAAGCCCGAATGTAAGCAATGGCGTCGTGAAATGGGACGACAGATATTATTACAATCCGATTCCCCTTCAGGAACTCGAATTGAATAAAAACCTGACGCAAAGCCCCGGATGGCAGGATATAAAACGTTAATTAACAACCGTCAAAATAAATAAATATGAAAAAGATTATATATTTATCACTTCTGGTAATTATTACTGTGATGATGCCCGGCTGCGAACCTCAGGGATTTGAACCGGAAAACGATGGCAAAGTTACCGCAATCGGCATTAAAGAAGCGGTCTATGTGAGCGCGGGAAAGCCCTCCATGCAGATTTCTCTGAAAGATAACACGGAATTACAGCTGAATGTCGAGATATTGCCGAAAAATGCAAAAAACCCAAAGGTAACATTCTCCAACATGCGTCCCGACTTGATGGAAGTAACCGAAGCGGGACTGCTCAAGCCGAAGACTTTCGGTACCGACACGCTAATTGTCGGCGCTACCGACGGATCGGGAGTTAGTACAAGATTCATAGTGAATATTATCGACCACATGGTAAAAGCCACAGCCATTAACGTAACGGCTGCCGGCAGCAACTTTGAACTGAAAATCGGAGGAAATACATTCGACCTTGGCGCCTGTGTAAGTCTGACGCCCGCGGATACATGGGATAAAACTGTCACTTATACCTCCAACGATGCATCGATTGCAACTGTTACTGCAACCGGTATTGTAAGTCCCGTAAACGTAGGTTCCACAACGATTACAATTAGAACCGCCGACGGCAGCAACCTTTCAAGGGACGTTACCGTTACTGTGCTCGATCTGGTAATAAGAAATGTGGACATAGACCGCTCCGGCTGGACGGTAACCACGCAAACCCACAACGATTACGGCTATATGTGGGACGGCGGTACACAGGCCGCTCCCGTAACAGGATTGCCCGAACACATGTTTGACGAACAAGCCGGTTCCTACCTGTCACTGGTGAAACCGGGCGGCTCTATCAACGGAGTAGCTCCTCCGGCAGAATCCACCCCTCCCTCGTTTATCGTTGATATGAAAACAGCGCAGGAGTTTGAATACATCAAGTGGAGTCACCGCAATGGAACTTACAGCAACGCGAATGGAAGCGTAGGATCTAATACCTACAATTACCTGCGGGTATATGGCGTCATCGTGGAAGGCAGCAACGACGGAACTAATTTTACCGTAATACCTCCTGCCGAGCCTGCCGGGTCTAATGCCGATATCGTTTGGATTCCGCAAAAAGTTTCGTATGTCGGGTCTGTCACTTCCGTAGAAGATGCGCCCTATGTAATTCCGATAACCAAATCGTCCTACCGTTATGTCAAGGTGAATTTGGTTGTACAGAGCAGGAACTATGCTCCCGACAAGTATCAGCATCCCAACTATCCCGGAAGTGGCGCCTTGAGCGGCAATACAATGCAAATAGCCGAATTCGGATTAGGAAAAATAGTTATTGAATAGATTATCATGTGGATTTTGAATGCAGTAGAGACGTGGCATACCGCGTCTCTACTCAAATTATAAAAACAAACAATTATGAAACGATTAACCTTATTTTTTTCGTCGTTGTTATTAACAATAGCAATGACCGCGCAGACAGCAACCGAAACAGACATTGACCGTACGAATTGGGCGGTAACTACGCAAACTGCAACAAACTACGGCTATGTAGTCGACGGCACGACAGGATTGCCGGAACACATGTTTGACGACAATGCCGCGACATTCCTTTCGCTGGTAAAACCGGGTAAGAATTACGGCGCCGTACCCAAACAACCTTCTGATTTCATACCTTCATTTACCGTGGATATGCAATCGGCGCAAACGTTTGATTATATCAAATGGCGTCACCGCGGTGGTAATAGCTACAAATATCTGCGTGTATATGGTATTGATATTGAAATCAGCAACGATGGTACAAACTTCACTAAAATTAATACCGATATCGTATGGATTCCGAATATAGCCGGATATACTACAAGTACCCCCGAAGTTACCGATCCGAATACATATAAAATAGACGTACCGCAATCTACCGGCCGGTATGTCAGAATTAGGCTTGTAATGTGGAGCGATATTTACAGCAGCCGGCATCCTGATTATCCGGGAACAGGCTCCGGAAGCGGCAGCACCATGCAAATCGCCGAATTTGGACTGGGAAAGACCGATTTACCTCCCGGAATGGTTAAACATAGCGTCATCGTAAGTACGGGTGAAGGCATCGAAAATGTTACACCCTATTTTGCCCGAATAGACAACGGCAGCGAGTTTACAGCTATCTTCAGATTGAAAACCGATTACGAAAATCCGGTTGTAACCGGCGGCGCAACAATAGAAGGCGACAAGATACGCATCGCAAACGTTACCGCAGACATGAATCTTTCCATCTCGGCAACGAAGGAACAAGTTAATATTACTACGCCTTATCCTTCGGCAATCGAAATCAATCAGATTAACAGCGCTGAAAAAGAACGGATGCGCTTGTGTCAGGGACATAAAAAATACGACAGGCAACCCACAGGCTTCTATGTGGAAGCCGGGAAAAAAGTGGAAGTAAACGTCGAAATCCTTGCCGCGGCAGATCAGAATGTGATGCCGGTTCTTACCGTAGGAACGCTGGGATTCAATGTGGACGGACGGAATACCGGCACATCAACCACGCTGACAGCCGGGGTGAATACAGTTACCAATCATTTGGGCGGCCTCATCTGGCTGAGTTTTGTCAATGACGGAAATGCCGATCCGAAAGGACGGGCAAGAATTACTTTTACAGACGGCAGCGAACATGTGCGCGCGCCGCGCTATATATACGGAGTTACTCCACATGCTGAGTTTGCAAGCATGATGAACAACTATCAAACGCCCGACGTCCTCTACCAGTCCGATTATATTGTGGCGGCGGCTACGCGCGAGGCTGCCCTGCAATTCTCCATCGACGAAAATAAGGACGAATGGATGGAGTCCATACATACCCTGCTCGCTAAGGAAGACGAAATAAGCGGTATGGACAACGGCGACCCGAATCCCTTGCATCACCGCCTGAAAACCGGCGAAGTGAGATTCCTTCTGACGGAAAATACCAGCGAAAACCCCCATGCCAGTTCGGCCGGTTATACCGGTTATCCCCACGGCAGCCGCGCCCGTTACCTGACAAAGCTGGGAACTGCAAGCAACAACTCATGGATGCTGGGTCACGAGCTGGGACACCAGCACCAGCAACCTGCGTATATGATTAACCTGGCAACCGAATCGACCGTTAATATTTATTCGTATGTGACAGAACGGAATATTCAGGGCGCAGGCTATAACCGTACTTCCGCCGAACGGTGGGAAGGGGCGCAAAACACCTACCTGAAGCTCCCGTTTTCAAAGCGGATATATGACATGGATTCCGAACTGCTGCAAAGCATTACCGGTTTCAACCGCGACGAGTTGCGTTTCATGGTTTGGGAACAATTATTCTTAATTTTCAGCGACGATTTCTACAAAAACCTGCACCGTGTAGTGCGTGAAGAAAAAGTTACCGGCGGCGGAGCTGAAGAACGGCGCTCTTATCTGATTTGGAAAGCCTCGCAGGTATCCGGTTACGATTTGACCGAGTTCTTTAATATCTGGGGAATACGTGTAACGGATGCCGAAGTGAAAGCAAAGCTGCGGGCAAAAATGGCTGATGCAAAGACAAAAGGCGAGATTCTTGATCTGGCTGACATCAACCGCACGGCCGAAGAGCTTGCTTTGGTTACGGGACAAGCCCGTCCTGCATGGATGCCCTTAGCCTTGCGCGGCATTACTTCTTCAAGTCCGGAAGTATCAACGGCTAATCCGCTTGACAGAACAAACTGGACAATTACCACTTCCATTGAAGGCGTGCCGGATGCTACCGTAGGCGGCGATAATCCGGTGAACATCATTGACGGGAATACAACCTCTGCATTCTCATTTATTAAGCCGGGGAAAACAGTAGGAAATGTAACCGGGCCGACTGGTTACATACCTTCGTTCACGATTGACATGCAAGGCGAACAAATGTTCAATTACGTAAGTTATTTGCATCGCAATGCAGGCAATACCTCCGCATGGATCAGGGCAAGGCAGATATCCGTTTACGGATCGGGCGATAACACGGTATTCACGCCGGTTTATGAACATTATGTAATCGATTATGCGAAGAACGACAATGAAATTGTCATTGAATTTCCGGAAGTGTCGTACCGTTATATCCGCGTGGATATTGAAGATTGGGACAAGTCAAGCGGAAATACCATACAGGTAGCTGAGTTTAATGCCGGCATCAAGTCGTCCGGAGAACAGTTGCCCGTGCCTCCTCCATTGAAATTCAAAGTGAATGTGACAACAAACGACAAGGTAATTACCTCACAGGCAGGCGTTCACTTGGAAGACGAAGACAGCGATTATACGATTGACTTCACATTAGCACCCGATGCGAACGAATTGACCGTAACTGTCGACGGCGACACAGTAATCCCGATTTTAAGTGATGCGGCTGTAGTACCGGAGAAATATAGCCTGACCGTAAAGGTAACAAACCATTTGGATATCAATATTGCTGCAAAAACAACAACCGGCCTGAAGTTTCCGGACGGCGAACAGGGAATAAGCATTTATCCCAATCCGGGAAAAGCAGGACAGCCTTTTACGGTAAAGTCGACCGGTAAATTTTCGGATGGAGTAGTCAATATTTATACTGTTTCCGGGGCAAAAGTATCGGAACAGAAGATAAATGCTGGCTTTGTCAAACAAACTATTGACCTCAAAGGAACATACATCATAGAAGTGAAGAGCGGTACGGAAAGATATATGTCAAAAATAGTTGTAAACTAATTGGAAATGAACAGATTTTTCTTGATATTACTTGTTACATTTATAGCAACTTCGGCTTTTAGCCGCGATAACCGGCCGTTTAACGACGGCTGGTTATTTAAAAAAGCCGAGAATCTGCCTAAGACACTGAACGAAACTTGGCAGCCTGTTAAAATTCCACACACTTGGAATGCAGAAGATATGCAGGTAAAGAAAAACATCTTTTATGCCGGCGAAGCTTATTACAAGAAATCATATACGCCCGATAAATCCTTGTCCGACAAGCGCGTATTTCTCCGGTTTGAAGGCGTGGCGGCGGTAGCGGAAGTTTATGTAAACGGAACGCTGGCGGGAAACCACAGAGGAGGGTATTCCGCTTTTGTAATCGAAATGACTAAACTGTTGAAATACGGACAGGAAAATGAAATTTTAGTAAAAGCGGACAATGCTTCGCGTCCCGACGTTATTCCGGTAAATCACACATTATTCGGAGTTTACGGAGGAATATATCGTCCCGTAGAATTGATTGTTACGGAAAAACTGAATATTGCCGTAACCGATTATGCTT
>JAIRPX010000023.1 GCA_031256775.1 Dysgonamonadaceae bacterium | reverse complement strand
TGATAGATGGCAATGTCTGTCGCCATCATTAGGATGAGCTGGTTGCGGTTTGCACCGGTTGCTGTAAAAATAGCGTCCACATCATATCGGCGGGACAGGTAGCCGCGCATTTCGGCAATAGCCCTGTCCTCGCATATTTCCACAAGCGAATCGTCCTCGCGTGTGAGGGCATCAAGTATTTCGCGATGAATGCTGGCATCGTAGTCGTTGAGTTCAATGAATTGGCTCATAATCTGTTTTTATTGTTTGAGCGCATGGCGGAACGCGGAATTATCTTTTCCGGCTCGGCTTCGCGCAGTTTGACATCTATTTTTCTGTTGCCGCCTTCCACCGTGTCGGGACCGTCTGCTGGGAAAGGCAAGGCGAGCGTAAACAGTTTGAACTGTTCCTCCATCCGCTTCATGTGCGGGTTGTCCTTTTCGGCTTCATTCAGGATTAAATTCCCCTCGCGGTTGAGCGGTTCGAGGTTTGCCTCTATGCGCGTCGCCTTGTCGGTTTTCTTTTCGTCGTCGCCGCGTATGTAGAGCGATATGTTTTTCTCTTTGCGGACACGCCGGACAATAGGCATGAACACCTGTTGGAAAAAGGGGTCTTGCAGTTTGTTGTTTTCCATCCAGCAATATACCGGCACACGCCCGCCGACATATTCGAGCAGCTTCACATACCAGTCTATAAATTCGGCATTCAGTCCGCGGTCAAGGAAGCACTTGATAACATAAAGTTTTCCGCCAAGTTTCCCCAGCAGGCACACCGATTTGGTGCTGCTCTTTTTAGTTTTGTTTTCTCCGGGCGCCGGGTCTCCGTAGATAACCAAAAATTTGAACTTCGACAGCGCGGGAACTTTGCCGTAAGTTATTTCCTTGAATACCTCTCCTTCGGAAACCGGATTGTTGTAAAACTCCTTTTGCGCCGCGCTCATGCTGACAAGCGACAGAAACATGTCAATATCCTCTTCGGAGTTCTTTGCCCATGTGGACGCGCCGTTTTTGTCGCGGATGTTCACTTGGTCGAAGTAACCAATCTTCGGCAGGGATTTGGCTTTGTCGCGGGCGCGGGTAATGCAGCAGTCGTTGGCGATGATATTTCCGTTGAAAAGCACGCGGTAATTGCCCGATACGGACATGGTAGGAATCAGGGCTTCTTCGAGCCATTTCCACTTGGTTTTGATGCGTTCCGGGTTGCGGCATTCTTCATCGGTGTCAATATCGTCAATCAGGATAAAGTCAGGGCGGAAGTTCCTGTTTCGGGTACCGCGCGGCGACTGACCGGCTCCGATGGCGCGGAAGGAGCATCCGCACTGGCAGGTAAATTCGCCGGTTTCCCACGCGCCGAGTTTCTTTTGATTGCCGTAGTCTTGAATAATGCGCCTGTTTTCCTCAAGGTTTGCCATAAAAGGCATCAGCAGGCGCACGGCATTGTCCCACGAATTGGAAATAAGCAGCACATTGCGGATTTGTCCGGTAAGAGCCAGCTTGCATATTTCCATCATGGAGCGGGCGGACTTCGCCAGCTCGCGGGACCATGCACGGACTTCATACCACCGGTTGTGCTGCATGAGCCGTCTGGTTGCTTTTCTGTGGAAGTCGGCAGGCTCGCAGGTGCAATACTGGTCAAAATAATACCGGAACCACGCTTCGTCGTCCGCTTCGAGCCTTTTTTTGCGGGCTTCAATTTCGGCGGGCGTGTCGTCCGGATTGATGTCGGAACTGCTGCGTATGGACGCGATAAGGTCATCCCAATATTTCAGGGCTTGCCTTTCGTCCGGAGTCAGTCGTTTTTTTGCCATGCCTTACGATAATTTTGATTTTACATAAGCGTCCAGCACGGGCGCAATTTCCTTTACCCTCGCGGGCTCATACGTCCGAAGGAACTGTATAAGCCCGCCGAATACGGAAGTAATTTCCGACAGTCCGAGTTCCGCCTGCAACTGCTTGATGGAAATGGTCAGCTTGCGGATAACTTCCGCTTCGGCAGGCATGGCATACCTTGCGCCATCCTCGCGGCCGAGTATGGCGTTTTGAATTTCGGCAAGTTGCCGGTACAGGTTTTTCAGTTGCTCCTCGTTGGTTATCGAAATGGATACCTTCAATGTTTCCCAATTTTCGGCATTAATCCACCTGTTTACGGTAATGCGGGTAACTCCCACGCGGTCGGCTATTTCCGCCTGCGTGAGGTTCTCTTTTGTGTAAAGCAACTTTGCCCACTCTTTCTTTTGCAATATAGTTAAATCTGCCATTTCGACTCCTTTTTTGTGCAAAATTGCTCTATAAAAGTGGGTTTTTAAAATTCAATCCGCATGATACAACTTTATGGCGTTATCATACCTTTGTAACTTGTTATCATGCTTTTACGATTTGCACATCCCTAAAAAACAATCCAATTTTGCACCGTGAACGCCCGATAAGGGCAAAATTCAATAAGAAATGGATAAGAAATTTTTTAATATCATAGCGTCCGGCAGCACAGCCACCATCTTCCTGTATGGGGATATTGGCGACAGTTCCTATTACGACGTGCGCAGCATGGACATCAGCCGTGAACTCAAGGAAGCCGAATCCGCATATAAGAAGATTGACGTAAGGATTAACAGCAACGGTGGCGAGGTATATGCGGGCATCGCCATTTTCAACGCCCTGCGGAACAGCAATGCCGACATCCATATTTATGTGGACGGCATTGCTGCAAGCATGGCTTCAGTCATCGCCCTTTGCGGGAAACCGGTGCAAATGAGCAAGTACGCGCGGTTGATGCTTCACAGCGTTTCCGGCGGATGTTACGGTACGAAAGGCGACCTGAAAGAAGTCATCGAACAGATAGAATCGCTGGAAGGCTCGCTTTGCGATATGTATGCCAGGAAGACCGGAATGACCGCAGATGAAATCCGCACCGCCTATTTCGACGGCAAAGACCACTATTTGAATGCAAACGAAGCCCTGTCCGCCGGATTCATCGACGGCATTTACGATGCCGAACCGGTGCCGGAAGACAGTACGCCTGAGCAGATATATCAAATTTTTAATAACCGGCTGCATAAGCCACAAATCAAAAATCAAATGAATATTGAGGATTTAAGAAAACGGCCGTTGTTCAAAGATGCAGCAACGGACGATGATGTCCTGCGCATCGTGGGGCATCTCGAAACGGAAGCCGGTAAAGTACCCGGCTTATCGCAACAGGTAACTGACCTGAACACCCGCCTGAAAGTCTTTGAAGACAAAGCCAAAGCGGACGCGGACGCCGCCAAAAAGAATTTGCTCGACGCTGCCGAAGCCGACGGACGCATCAACGCCCAAACCCGCCCTGTGTATCAGGCATTGTTGGACAAAGACCTCGAAAACGGCACGGCTGCATTGAATGCCATTCCCGCCAAAAAGAGAGTTGTAAATCACCTGAACAACGGTGGAACGCCTACTGCCGGCGCGTGGGAAAAAAGACAGGAAGAAATCAGAAACCAATTAAAAAAATAAAAAATCATGGCAGTATTAGGCTTAAACACCTCGAATTACTCCAGCGAATTGCTGGAGCAGATTCTCACCCTTGCCACCACCAACAACGAACTGGTGGGCAAAGGACTGATTATGGTTATTCCGGGCGTACACAAGGCAATATCCATTCCGCGTATCAAAAGCGGAAGCATGTTGCAGAAACAGAAGGAAAACCCGCAAATCGCCGACAGCAAAGGCAACTTTACTTACAGCGAAAAACAACTGACGCCGCATGATATGATGGCGTTTACAGTATTCAACCCCCGCGCTTTCGAGCATATCTGGCGTCCGTTCCAGCCCAAGGGCAACCTCGTGTTTACGGAACTTCCGCCCAACATTCAGTCCGTACTGATTGGCGAACTGCTCAAGCAGACCGAAAAAGAACTGGGATACCTGTACATCAATGGCGAGTACGAGGAAGGCAACAACGATGCGCTGCTGATGAACGGCATTCTTACGCAAGCCGCCGCAGACGAGGATGTGGTAAAACTTGCCGTTGGAACCGCTAACACGATGCTTGGACGTTTGGCTGTGCTTCGCACCGGTATTCCTACCACGCTTCGCAACAACGTGAACCTGCGCATCCTGATGAGCATTGACGACTTCGATACCTACGATGCGGAACTCACCGCCTTGCACCACAAAGGCGCGGAATACACCGAAGAAGCGAAAGAACGCTACAAGGGTATTAAAATCGAAAGGCTTGTGGACTGGCCTAACGGCTTGCTTGTGGCTACGCCCTGTGCGTCCGGCTCGGACGGCAACCTGTATGCCGCCGTCAATTTGCAGGATGACGAAAATGTCATTCAGATTGACAAGTGGGCAAATGCCAGCGAACTCTACTTCTTCAAAATGCTGATGAAAGCCGATACGAATATCGGATTCGGTGAAGAGTTTATTGCTCTGGACTGGCGCGTAAACGGCGCATTTGTTCCTGAATCTTCCGGCGAAGGTAGCGAAACTGGCGGCGGAGAAGAAGAAATTCCCGAAGGTTAAATTATTTAAATTTTAGAAATATGAGCAAGAAAGAAGAAAAACCGGCTGCTGCCGAACAACCGGCGGCAACCGCACAGGAAGAAACGAAAGCAACTGCGGCAGCAGAAACAACGGTTGAATCCAAGCCGGAAGAAACACCGGACAAAACTTCGGCAGAAGAAACGGCAGAAGAAAAGCCGGAAGAAACGCCCCGAATCAAAGCGGTTATCGTGCTGAAACGCTTTCGCGACAAAACCGACCACAAGACGCTTTTTGTCGAAGGTCAGGAAGTTAAGTTCGATGTAGAACGCGCCAACGACGTGGTAACACGCGGATTGGCAAAATTCAAGGACGGCGATGAGTAGGCAGCCGTTGAAATATCTCGTAATCCACTGCACCGCCACGCCGGAAGGCCGCGAAGTAACTTCTGCAGAAATACGCAAGTGGCACACCGACCCGGTAAGCAAGGGTGGGCGCGGCTGGTCGCAGGTGGGTTATACCGACCTCATCCATTTGGACGGTAAGGTTGAACGCCTCGTTCAAAACAACGAAGACGCTTACGTAGACGGTTGGGAAGTAACCAACGGCGCAACCGGATACAATTCCGTAAGCCGCCATATTGTGTATGCGGGCGGCGTGGCAAAAGACGGTAAAACCGCAAAGGACACCCGAACGCCGGCGCAGTTGACGTCGTTGGAAAATTACGTTAAGGGCTTCCATCGAGGTCAACCGGGTATAAAAATCATCGGGCATAACGAAGTGGCGAAGAAAGCCTGTCCTTCGTTTGATGTGCAAAAGTGGCTCAAA
Source organism: Dysgonamonadaceae bacterium (assembly GCA_031256775.1). GTDB lineage: Bacteria > Bacteroidota > Bacteroidia > Bacteroidales > Azobacteroidaceae > Azobacteroides. Next base: position 8,237 of record JAIRPX010000023.1, on the reverse strand, counting down.
CAAATTGGTATTAATCAATAATTTTTTATTAACCGATACCGAAAGGTATCACAAATTCAATCAAAAATGAAACATTTATTTTTAGTGTTGTTATCGCTGACATTCAGCGTATGTGTATTCTCTCTACCGGCAACGGTTCCTGTTCCCGACAATCCTGCTGCAACGGTAGCCTTCGAGCAACCGGCTGCAATGCCGGATTATTCTGACGGTTTCACTCGTGAAGCCGGTTTTTATCAACTTCAAAATCCAATTATTATGCAGTATTGTAAAAATTTCGGCGAGGCAATCCAAGCCCTCCGCGATGGGAAAATGGTAAAAAGGCAAACTCATGGCGAAGATGTATTTATTTTTATGCAGGCGCCTTCCATGATTGAGAGTTCGGCAGTCCCGCGCATGGCCTCATTACCCCTGTTAGTCAAGCAGGAGTTTGAGCGAAGATTCAATGACGAGCGATTACAGATTCAAAATATCTACTATTCCGACCAGCTCGCCATTGTGGATTCAAGTAATTCGATACGCGGTTATAGTCCGTCCGTTGAAGATGCTTTTGCTGGCGACTGGGTAATTTTAGATTAGCAATTAAAAAAGATTAAAGTTATGACGGACACCCTGATGAATATCCTGCAATGGTTGATACCGGGCGGTGGCCTGGGTGTCGTCATAACATGGATAGTGTCGCAACGGGTGCGCAAAACAAAAGAACAGAAGGAGGTAACGGATGTATACAAGGAAATGTACGAATCGAAATCACAAACAGTGCGCGAACTTAACGAGGAAATCAACAACCTTTATCGCGAACTGGGCAATACCCGGCGGGCTGTTGCGAAGATTTACGCCTGCCCTCATTACGATGATTGTCCTGTGCGCGACGAGTTGCCGTTCGACAAAACAGGAAAGCTTAAGCGTTGTAGAAAAGTCAACCGGCACAAGGCAGGAAATAACAACGAGGGGTGTGAAGATGCTGCCGGTACCGGCAGTGAAAGCGAACATTGCAATCCCTGTACGGAATCTGCTTGACTTGCCGATAGACGCATCGTTCAGCGAAAAAAACGGACGGGCGGGGGCGAAAGTAAGCAGGCAGGGCGACAGCATCCTTGTAGAAGCTACCTGCGACAGCCTGCAAGCCCTGTGCGAGTATTACGAGCGCGAATTGACGCAGATACATAACGGCATTTCGGTCTCGAAAACCGAACTTGAAAAAAAAGTTTCAACTGGCGTACAATTGCCGCTCAAACTTGTTTTAATCGGCTTTATAGCCGGCATATTATTGACAACAATTTTATTCATAAAAATCAAAAAATAAACAATGGCACAAGAATTTTTATATGGATGTGCGCGTGTGGACGTGGATGGAGAAATCCTGGGTTACATTGAGGAAGATTCTTTCGACCTTGGTGGTTCTCCAGGAGAAACGACCGACGTCAAGGCTTCACAAGTTCCCGGCGCACCGGTACTTTCTATTCCGAAATCAAATGGAACAATTAAGCCCACTTTCGACTTGATTCAGATTAAGTACAAAGTCATGGAACAAATCATGGGTGGAACAGCTATCCCAAAAGAAGGAAGCGACACTGAATTTTCAGGATGGAAAGCTCCTTCCAAATTGGTGCAAGTTCAAAAGCCGGTCATTATCTATTCATATTCCGGTCATAAAATCACTATTCTAAAAGGAAATATTCAAGTCAATCTTGGTGATAAGTTGACTTTGAGTGGCGTAGCCAAGTTGAAAACGACTGTCAGTCCGATGACGGTAAATGCGACAACGGAACCCTATCGGATAGAAGATTATGACTTGGAAGACTTGGATGTATCCGAAGGATAATTTGTCGTTATGATTGATACGCTGAATTATAAGACGAACATCGAAGCACAAGTGGCGGATGCACTCCTTGACGTAGGAGTTCGTATTCCATTGAAAACGTTCCATTTTCCTTTCCGAAAAAAGCCGGTACAGTTGCGTGTTACCTTAAAACGACCCTGTTTGGGTACGCAGATACGCATTGCCCGGCTTTATTTGGAAATGGACGTTACCTGCGATGAACTGGCTGCGTATAACAAGGAAAAGCAAATGCACTTTATGTCGGAACATGGAGCGAAAGTCAGCCGGATGATTGCGCTGACCATTTGTCGCGGACTTGTTTCCGGCTATTTGTTTTCCGGCATTGTTGCATGGTTTCTTCGCTGGTTTGTGGAAAATATCTACATGGAAGCCGCTTATGAACGATTTGTATCCTTGCTTGGAACAACGTCTTTCGAGAATATTATCAAATCAGCGGAGATGACCAACCCTCTAAAACCGCTGAACTTGAGCCAAAAAAGAAAGGGGAGTTAAAGAGCCGGTACGAAAGCTCCCATAGCCTCTTTGGATTTATATGGCAAATTACCTCTGTAACCGGATGGAGTGTAAACTATATCCTTTGGGAAATCAATTTGCAGACCTTGCAAATGATGCTTTACGATGCGCCGCACTATGTGCAGGAAGCACCGAATAATACCCAAAAGAAACGTCCTCCGAAAGGAATTAAAAAGAAGTCTATTAATGAGCAAATTAAACTATTTCAGTCAAGATTGAAATGAAGCCGGTAGAAATAGAATTTTTGATGAAGGACAGGCTTTCGGGCGGCATAGACAACGCCCGGATGAAATCCGACTTGCTGGACGCTTCGCTCAAACGCATGGCGGCAACGGTCGGAACTGCCTTTACTCTGACAAAGGCTATTGAGTTCGGCAAGGTGATGATGGATGTTCGGGGACAGATTGAAAGTTTCCAAATATCCTTTGAAACTCTTATCGGAAGCAAGGATAAAGCGAATGCCTTCTTTTCCGAAATCAAAAATTTTGCTACCGAAACGCCGCTGATGCTCGACGACCTCGCCCGGAACGCGCAAACCTTTCTCGGCTTTGGCATCGAAACGGAAAAGGTTATACCTGTCCTGAAACAAATCGGCGATGTAACGATGGGCAACAAGGACAGGTTCAATGCGATGTCCCTTGCGTTTGCCCAAATGTACGCTACCGGCAAATTGCAGGGACAGGACTTGCTGCAAATGATTAACGCCGGATTTAATCCGTTGATTGCCATTTCGGAAAAAACAGGCAAATCGGTTAAGCAACTCAAGGAAGAAATGTCGGAAGGAGCAATCTCTGCCGAAATGGTTGCGCAGGCTTTCGCCGATGTAACTGCCGAAGGCGGGAAGTTCCACGGCATGCTTCAAAAACAGAGCGAAGGTATCAATGGCATGAAAGCACAGTTTGAGGGCGCCATTCAAGACATGCTCAACGAAATGGGAAGCAAGTCGGAAGAGTTCTACGCGCAGGGACTTCAAATTGCGACCTCGCTTGTCAAGAATTACGAAACGGTAGGCAAAGTACTGGTCGGATTAATTGCGACTTATGGAACGTACAAAGCGGCTGTAATTGCAGTTGCTGCTGCGGAAAAAGCCAAAACTTTGATTGCTCTTGAAAGCGCATTGGCGGGCAGGTCGCTAACCGTAGTGGAAGGCTTGCATGCCGTTGCACTTAAAAAAGTGCAAATGGCTCAAGCTTTGTTGAACAAAACCATGCTTGCCAATCCTTACGTCCTGATTGCTACGGCTGTTGTGGCGTTGGGTATGGCATTGTGGGCATTGTACGACAGTACCACCGCAGAAGAAAAAGCGCAGAAGAAACTGAATGACACACTGGAAGAAACCAAACAGCAAAAAGAAAACCTGAAAGGCAAAACCAACGAACTGATAGGCATCATCAAGGACGAAACGCAAACCATTTATGCACAGGTCAAGGCCTATGAGGAATTGAAAAAAGCCATGCCGAAAGTCTTTTCCGGAATGAGCCGCGAACAAATAGCCTCCATGTCGCCTGAAGATATACAAAAGGCGATTAATACAGCTACCGACAGTATGGAGTTCGATGCCGTCAATAAAATGTTTACCGATGCGCAAACGCGGGTTGCGGACTTGAAAAAACAACTTCAATCGCTGATGAGTACGCCTTCCCCAAATGGAGGTAACGGCGGGGCTATCATGTACCTTTCCAAGCAGATTGAAAATGCCCAAGCGGACATGGACGAGGCAAAAAAGCAACTGAACGAAATGAACCGGATAAAAATACAGGCGGAATTTGATGCAAAGCCGGTTCAGGAAAAAATTGCATATTATAACGAGGAAATTGAAAAATTAGACGCACAAAAAAGGCAATTGGATACTATCCTGCTTGGCAATAAGGATATTACAAGTGAATGGGGACAGATTAACTGGCAGACGATGCAAAACATCAGCTATTTGGAATTTGTCAATAAGATGTTAAACGAAATGAAGGGCAACCTGTCTGCCCTGCAAAATGTTCCGGCAAATGCCAACTATGGCGATTTATATGACAAGGCAAAAACGGACTGGGAAGCAGCCAAAAAAGTGTTGAGCGATATTGCCAAAGACCGGAAAAAATACACCAAAGAACAGTACGAAAATGCCAAGACTGCCGAAGCCACAGCCAAAAAGACTTATGGCGATTTGGGAGGTGATGTCAGTTCCTCAAAGAAGACTTCGGGCGGCATGACAGCCGAAGAAAAAGCCAATACGCTGAAAGCCGAGCAAAAAGCCCGCGAAAAGCAGATTCAGGAATATACCGCTTCGCTTGTGGCGCAGCAAAAGCAAAGCGAGTTCGACATCCGGCAGGCTCGCATTGATGCCATGAAAGAAGGCATCGACAGGGGAAAGGCAGCCATAGACCTTCATTATGATAAACTGATTGAAGAAAACCGGCTTCGGGAGGAAAAATGGGTAAAGGATTTGCAGGCAAAAATCAATCTGGAATTTGAAAACGCCAATCCGGACTGGAAGAAAAAAGGACTGGAAGCCCCTGCGGTCAGCGAAAAAGACTTCGCCGAACAGCAAAAGCAATTGAATGATTATACCGATTCGGCTAACGAATATAAAAGAACTGCTACCGCCAAATTAACTGCGGATTTAGCAAAACAGTATGAGGACTATGCCGCCAAACGTATTTCGATAGAAAAGAAATTCACAGCCGACCTTTCAGCGATGTATGACACGAACGGTAATCTGTTGAAGGGTATCACGCAGTCGCATGTTAATGAGTTAAGGCGACAGATGACAGAAGCTCTTGCGGGTTTGGATAATGAATTTCTTCCAACCGCTACCGCCATTGAAAAACTGTTTGGCGACATGAAGGACAAAGCCGTTGGGGATATGCGCGAATTAGCAGCACAGGCGCAAGGCATGGCGGATTTTGTTACCGGTGGCGAATGGGATGCCGACAAAGCTGAACAATACGGCATCAAAACCGAAGCGCAGTTCAAACAGTTGAACGCCGAATGGTCAAAATCACCCGAAAAATTGGCGGCAATAAAAAAAGGCATAAAAGACCTGTACAATACCGCCGATAATTCCGAAACGGCATTCAATAAGATGGCCGCCGGATTGAAAAAAGTGTTTTCGGCAGGCGGTCAAGCCGATTTGAAAACAGGGCTGTCAATGATTTCCGAGGGTTTGAGTTCCGTAACTCAAATGGCGGATATGTTTTCCGATTCTTTAAAGAATATCGGCGAACTGTCCGGCAATGAGATATTCGGTCAGATAGCAGACGGAATATCTACCGTTATGGACGTTGCCAATTCTACCATGCAAGGGGCGCAAGCCGGAGCAGCATTTGGTCCCATAGGTGCGGCAGTAGGAGCGGCTCTGGGTTTAATATCTTCTATTACGGATGCTTTGGCGGCGGGGAAAGCACAGGCGGAAAGAAACGCTAAAATAACTGCCGAAATGTTGCAAAAGGCATATATTGGGGAAAAAGAGGTTAATGCTCTATATAGAGAGCGTTACGACTGGGCGCAGAAAATAGGCGAAACGCAATTGGAATATATCCAAAGAGTTGGCGAAGAACTGAAAAAGCAACGGAAAGAAGCAGAACAGGATGCAGATGAAGTCTGGGCAAAGTTGCAAAATTCTACCGCGAAAACAACATGGGATGACGGCAAACGTTCCAACTGGCTTGGCGATTGGGCTGTAAAAGATGTTGACCCAGGTTGGACGGGAGCCGAATCCTTAAAAGGAAAAACGCCGAAAGAAATTGAAGCATTATATTACGAAACGGGTGTAGGGCAGTTGTCTGACGAAGCTAAGGGATTGTATGAATTATGGCTGAAATTAAGTAAAGAAAAAGAAGAACTGTTAAAGAAAGAAGAAGAAGAGATGGAACGTATTCGGGAATTATATACCGGTACGGCTTATAATTCTTTGGTAGATTCTATTATAGATGGTTTTAAACAAGGCAAACGTTCCGCTGCGGATTTTGCCGATACATTTGAACAGTTAATGGCGGGTGCTGTATCCAATGCCTTAAAAATGGCTTCGGATAAAAAAGTGCGGGACTATTACGAAAAATTTGCGGAGATGTCGAAAGACGGTTTGACACAGGATGAAGTAACATACCTGCGGCAATTGTGGAACGACTTGATTAATGGAATTGCCGCCGATGCTGAAAACCTGAAACAGATAACCGGAACGGATATACGCACAGCCTCTCAATCCGGCAAGGCGGGTGCTTATGAAGCCGCATCACAGGACAGCATTACACGGTTAGAAGGTTTGTATTCTTCAATGCTGGAACATGAAATCAGCATTGACGGCGGTGTGGAAAATATTGTCGAAGGCATGAACGCCGCCTTGGGACATCTGAAAAAGATTGAAGAAAACACCGGTAGCAGCGATGGGCATTTGGATAAAATCGAAAAGGCAATCGAAGCAATGAAGGACGATATTAGTACAATAAAAAGGGACGGAATTAGAACAAGATAGTCATGGAAATATTGCAGGGACTTTTATATGTAAACAACGTGGACGTGTACGTCCAGTACGGCGTGTTTCTTGCGGAAAAAGACCGCGGCGGACACGAAAACTACGATGCGCTGCTGAAACCGTCGAAAACAAAGGAACAGGTATCAATCAACGTGCGCGAACAGGACGGCGAGCAGCTTCCGGCTGCTTTGAACGTGAAGTTTGAGGCGCGGGACGTAACGCTTTATTTCGGCATCGAAGCGGCAAACAGGGCGCAGTTCCTTACCCGCCGCACCAACTTCATACAGTTCCTGCGGACAGGCAACGGCGGATGGTTAAACTTCAACGTGCCGGAACTGAACAAAAAGTTCCGGTTCTACCTGAAGGATTTTCCCGAATGGGAACAGACGCAGTTCGACAACAGCTTCTCTTTCGGGCGTTTCAAAGTGATGTTCCGCGAGCCTGATCCAACGTTTTAGTAATGTAAAAATATCGTTCAAACAGTATTCAAATGGCAGAATTTAGCGTATATACAAAAACAGGCAGCCTTCGGATGACGTTCCACGCATCCGACAACTCCAATCATACCATTGCGATAAAAGAGGACAGCGTGTTGTCGCTTTCCATGATTATGCAGCAATGTGTGCGCTTGCAGCCGGGCGACTACGTTGATTTTCTCGGCTCCCGCTTTTGGACGCTCGAAGCCTATACGCCCAAACAGGTAAGCACCGTAGAGTGGACGTATGACGTGAAGTTCTACGGCGTGGAAAGCATCATCAAACAAGCATTGATGTTATCTTCCGAAGGCGTTCCGCTCGAAGCCTACCATGCACCTGCTCGCGAACAACTTGCAATGGTAGTGATGAACCTCAATCGCTGGATGGGAAATATTACAGACTGGAAAGTGGGTGCAGTAGTGAATACTGAAAATTTGGACATTGACTATTCCGGCGGCGCTTACTGCAACGAAGCCCTGAACAAAATTGCCGAAGCTGCAGGCGTGGAATGGTGGATGGAAGGCATGACCATCAACATCAGCAAGGCGGAACATACGGCTTGCGGCGACGACGTGATTGGCATTGAACTCGGCTACGGCAACGGATTGACAAACATTGAACGCGACAATGCCGACAACGTGCCGTTCTTTACCCGCCTGTTCCCGATAGGCAGCACCCGAAACATTGAATATGGACATTACGGCAATGCGCGGCTGCAACTGCCGTCCGGCGCAAAGTATGTGGAACGCAACGCCAACAAATACGGCGTAGTGGAACGTTACGAAGAAGAAGCCTTTGCCGATATATTTCCCCGCCGCACCGGTTACGTTTCTTCGGTCAGAACGGAAAACGCTCATAATGATGACGGAACAGCGTTTACAATATTCTATTTCAAAGACCAAAGCCTTAACTTTAATCCGAACAGCTATGAAATAGGCGGGCTTGT
>JAIRPX010000010.1 GCA_031256775.1 Dysgonamonadaceae bacterium | reverse complement strand
GATATTTACTGCGAAAATGAAAAAGGCGAAAAGTTTATCGTAGAGATGCAGAAAGCCGAACAAAGTTATTTTAAAGACAGAAGCGTTTATTACTCAACATTTCCTATACAGGAACAGGCAATGTCGGGGAAATGGGATTTTCAGTTAAAAGCAGTCTATTTTGTTGGTGTTTTGGACTTTGTGTTTGACGAAAACAGGGATGATAAAGAGGTTTTCCACCACGAAGTAAAATTAATTGACACAAAAACAAGCAAAGTTTTTTACGACAAATTGACTTTTATTTACCTTGAAATGCCTAAATTTAACAAAACAGAGGATGAACTTTCGAGCCGTTTCGATAAATGGCTTTATGGATTAAAATCGTTGCCAAAGTTTCAGAAACGTCCCCATGTGTTTCAGGAGCAGATTTTCAAGAAACTTTTCAGTGTTGCGGAGCTGGCAAAATTAACATCTGCTGAAGTTCGCGGTTATGAAGAGAGTTTGAAAGCTTACCGCGATAATATTAATGTTGTTGATACAGCAAAAGCAAAAGGTATAAAAGAAGGTATTGAAAAAGGGATTAAAAAAGGCAAGGCTGAGGGGATAAAAGAAGGTATTAAAAAAGGCATTGAAAAAGGTAAGGCTGAGGGGATAAAAGAAGGCATTGAAAAAGGTAAGGCTGAGGGTGTAAAAGAAGGCATTGAAAAAGGCAAAGCTGAGGGTGTAAAAGAAAGCATTGAAAAAGTTGCCAAATCTTTGTTTAATATGAATGTTCCGATGGCTCAAATAATAAAGGCTACAGGTTTAAGCGAAAACGAGATAAATGAAGTAATAAAACAACAGTAATACTAATTACTAATGTTTCGCACCTTATTTCATAACCTTGATAAACAGCAAATAACTGGCAAATAGTATTTTTATAAAAAATATGTAAAAAATCAAAATTAATAAATTTAAGTGATTTATACAGATAAATGTGTTATTTTTTTTATGCCTTTTTTCCTGATTTTTAAGCCGGTTGAGGGGGTGTGAAAAATTAGTATTTAATTGTTTTCTTTAAAAATCGGTCTATTTCAAAAACTTTTTTTACCTTTGCCACAGTTTTAAGCCTTAGTGCAATACATTATAGAATAAAATGCAAAAAAACAGTTACATTATTAAAAATATTTCCCAGTTAGTGACCTGTTCCGGTTTATCTGCAAAGCATGGACAGGAAATGTCTGAGCTGCACATAATTGAAAACGGTCAGGTTGTTATTACCGAAGGGATTATTGAATTTGTCGGTTCTTCATCGGAAAAATATCCAGTAGAACATCCTGAAAATTACGAGATTATTGACGCAACTGGAAAAGCCGTTTTACCCGGATTCATTGATTCGCATACTCACTTTATTTTCGGCGGTTATCGCGAAGAGGAATTTTCCTGGCGCATGAAGGGCGACAGCTACATGTCGATCATGAATCGCGGCGGAGGAATTTACAGCACCGTTAACGCAACCAGAAAAGCTTCGTTTGAAGAGTTGAAATCAGCCGGTAAAACACGCTTGGACAGGATGTTAGCAATGGGAGTTACAACTGTAGAAGGGAAAAGCGGCTACGGATTAGACAGTGAAACCGAGTTGAAGCAGCTCAGGGTCATGAAAGAACTGGATATGGAGCATCCGGTAAGTATTGTTTCTACCTATATGGGGGCGCACGCTGTCCCTGAAGGATATTCGGAAGAAGCCTATATCGACTATATGCTCAGGGAAGTTATGCCTGTTATACGAAGAGAAAATTTAGCTGAATGTTGCGATATTTTCTGCGAAAAAGGCGTGTTTGGCACAGCGGAATCAAAACGTTTTCTGCTGGCTGCAAAAAATATGGGGTTCAAACTCAAAATCCATGCCGACGAGATTGTCAATACTGGCGGGGCGGAATTGGCGGCGGAATTATGCGCACTGTCTGCCGACCACTTGTTGCAGGCATCGGAAAAGGGAATTGCTGCTTTGTCTGAAAGCAACACCGTAGCAACACTGCTGCCCTGCACGGCTTTTTCCCTGAAAGAAGACTATGCCAAAGGACGCGAAATGATTGACGCCGGTTGTGCCGTAGCTCTGGCAACCGATCTCAATCCGGGAAGCTGTTTTACTTCATCCATTCCGCTGACTATTGCGCTTGCCTGCATTTACATGAAATTGTCGCCGGAAGAAGCAATTACTGCACTGACTATTAACGCGGCGGCGGCTCTCGGAAAAGCTGATTCCATTGGAAGCATTGATGTTGGAAAGAAAGGACATTTAATTATATCCTCATTCTCAAATTACAGGTTTTTAACTTATCATATCGGAATGAACTGCGTGGAAAGAACGATAGTTTAAGAATTAAGAATTAAATATATTTTTACTTAAAAAAACAATAAAAAATGAATTTATTATCTGAATTATCTGTAAAAGATTTTTTGTCGGCTACAGCTGGGAGCGAGCCTGTTCCCGGCGGCGGGAGTATATCTGCATTGTGCGGGTCATTGAGCGCGGCTTTGGGTCAAATGGTTGCGAATTTAACTGTTGGAAGAAAAAAATATGCCGATCAGGAAGAGAAAATGAAAGAAATGGCTGCTGTTTTCAATTCCTATGTAGATCAATTTGTAAGTGATATTGACGCCGATTCTGATGCTTACAACGCTGTTTTTTCGGCTTATAAACTTCCTAAAGAAACCGAAGAAGAAAAATCTGTCAGAATGCAAAAAATTCAGGATGCAACAAAAATTGCAGCTGAAATTCCTTTGCAGGTTGCGGAAAAAGCCTGTAAAATAATGGATATAATTCGCGTTGTTGCTGAAACCGGCAATCAGAATGCCGTTACAGATGCTTGTGTAGCCATGATATGTGCGCGAACAGCTGTTTTGGGAGCAATACTTAATGTGCGAATAAATCTTTCGTCTATTCTGGATGCCGAATATGTAAATCGGATGAAGGAGGAAATCAATAACATTGAAAAACAGGCAATTGAAAAAGAAGGAAAATTGCTGGAATGGATAAAAACTGTTTTATAGGATTAAATCCGTAAGCTTATACTTTATGCGGTTTAATTTTGTGCATCGTCATTGCGAGCGTTAACGAAGCAATCCAGTTGTAAATAAATAGATTACTGAATTGCTTCAAGCTTCGCCTTAGCAATGACATTGCACAAAGCCATACCGTGCAGAGTATAAATCATACGGTTATAAATTGACTATGAACGAGATACAATGAAGGTCTATTTGTCTGGCACGGGTTGCAAACCCGCGCCACCAAATAATTTATAATTCATAAGGATTTACGGTCAAACACTTTCTGACTTCCTCTAAAAGCGGCTCAGCTGAAAGCGGTTTGCCCGTAGCCTGCATAATCCACTGATTAGGCGTTAATCGTCCCAGTCGGAAGATGCGATCTACTTCGGCGGCAAAATCTTTTCCTTTCAAATATTCTTCCAGTTGAAATTGAATGATTTGTCCGAAAGTATAGGCTGATAAATACAATGGATATGAAATTGTGTGGGAATAAATCGCCAAAACCGGCTCGTCTTTAATTCCGAACACAGGATAGAAATACGTGTTCCAAACATCTTTTGCTATGCCTGTAATGGCTTCCTTCAACTGTTCGGGAGTTGCATCCGGATTATTATACATCCATTTCCAGGCATAAATATCAACTAAGGACACGCCTGCTATTTCGTATGTTTGCCATGCCTTATCCAGTATGTCGGAACAATCGGTTTCTGAGCTGTTGTTTTTAATGCCCAGCAGCTCCAGGTCGCGTTTCTGGAAAACAAATGCCAACGCTTCGGTGAATGCCGTATTAGGAACACCGTTTAAAAAATAATAATCCACATCGTAGAGCGAAAGTGTTTGTTCTACATTGTGTCCAAATTCGTGAATAGCAATATTATATCCTTTATAATCCATTCCGTTTTCGGGAATCCGCGTTCTCAGGTGAGATTTCTGACCGCGCATGGAAGCGCCTAAAGCATGTCCTGAGCCGCGTGCTGCATCCACTTCTATTTTATCTGCAATATATTTGGCTCGTTCATTTGAAAAACCTAATTTCACCAATATGTTGGGCAAGTGTTTTTCCAGAGTTTCTGCATTTGGATACAAGGCTCTGGTTTGCTCGCTGAGTTTTTCCTCGTTCAGATTACTGCGCGATTTGAAGCCATCGTACCAAATGTCAAACGGCTCTAAATTTCGTCCCGTGCGGCTGGAAATAATTTTTCCGATTCCTTTCATTTCCGGCGACATAAGATAATTTTTAAATAATTTTTCCGCATCTTCCACCGAAACCTCCATATTGTCTGAAAAATTACGTTCAATATAAGTATTTCCCTTATATGGATCTATGGCTTTATGGGCTTTGAAATTATTCAGCAGTTTTTCGTAACGTACTGATTTTTCTTCTGTTGCAGCAATTTCCTTGCCTGACTGGTATAAAGTATTTGTAAACGGATTCCAGTCATAATCGCCTGAATTAATCGCCTGAATTGGAATTTCCTGCGAAATAATCCGTTTTATTACCTCGTAGATCGTCTGCTGTTTTGCCAGTCCTTCGCTGCCCTGACCGTAATCAGCTTTGATTTCATCGCGCAAATTCCAGTGAGACAGAAGGATCATGTCGTCTGGGAATAATTTTTCACCATCCTTATTCAGCAGCGAACCGGCATAAATATTGTAATTTGAAATATATACGTCGGCGTCGTTTTCAGATGACGAAACAGCCTGTTCCAATGCCGCAGGAACGCGGGAAGTAAACCAGTCGCCCAATCGTGCATACGCCCAAGCTAATCTGTCGCCGCCCAAAGATTCTTTTTCCTCCAACGATAATTTTGGGAAATTCAGTGCGATAAAAAATGCTGTTTTGTTTGCGAACAAATCGTCGCTTAAATGCGCCGACGGGTTATAAGCGGCAAAACTTTCGTCAATTTTGTGCAATGCACCCGTCGCTTCGTGAACATTTAGCTGCAAACGCAAGGTCATTTCGTTATAATTGCCGGAAATAGCTTCCATATATTCGCTTATTTTCAGGAAAACCTGTTCTTTTTCTTTCGAATCGGCAATATAATTTTCCACGCAAAAATTGACAAAATCTTTTTCGTCGCCGTCGCCTGTTTGCCACAGACCGGCAATTTGCTTCACGCCTTTATCAATCATTTTTTTGTTGTAAGGATCTTTTTCACAAAGCGTTGCGATAATGTTATCAAGCGTAGCAGACGGTATAGTTTGTTTTTCAACCTTTGTCGTGCATGAAATAATCATAAACAATAATAATAGATAATATGCTTTTTTCAACATGTTTTTTTTATTAAAGATTAATTTTTGCCAAGTAATTTATAATACATTTCGGAATCTTCGATGATTTGAACGGCTTTTTTAAGCGTTTCATTATCTTCATTAAAGATCTGGAAATATTCGTTTATATTCCATAAATCGCGAGCTACCAACGCTTTTATCTGGAGTTTTATAAGTGCTTCCGATTTTTTAAATTCGTCCATGTTTATTTCTGCAAAATCGGACGGCAACAATTCTTCCGGATCTTCCATATTTACTTTATCGTCTTCCGATTTAACGGTTTTTGTCACTGTTTGTCGTGGCGAATTTTTTTCTTTTTCCTTTTTGTATAATTCCAGTAAATCGTTAAGCATCTGAGCAGTAACGGTGAAATTATCTTTGAAAGAATTAAAATTTTCATACTTTGATTTATAATTCTTCCTGTTTTTGTCAATAAGTGACAATGTGTATTTATTAATTGAATTTGATGCAATAAGTGAACGATGCAATTTGGTGATGCGATTCGTATCAAGCGGAACGAAATAATCGGGCATGATTCCGCCGCCGCCATAAACTGTGCGATGATTAATTAATGTGCTGTATTTCAACGAATCAGGGAAGTGGATACTGTCGGCGCTAATCATTTCGCCCTTATTGTATCGCATTATGAGATCCATATTATAGGATTGCGAATTTCCCTTTTCATACGGTTTTTGAATAGAACGACCCGAAGGGGTATAATATCGAGCGACAGTAAGGCGCATCATTGAGCCGTCGGCAAATGGTATTGGTCTTTGTACAAGTCCTTTGCCGAAAGTTCTCCGTCCGACGATAACAGCGCGGTCCCAGTCTTGCAAGGCTCCGGAAACGATTTCACTGGCAGACGCTGATGATTCATTCACCATGACTACTAATTTGCCGGTTTCGAAAGAACCTTTATATGAGGCTCTTGATTCTGCCCTTTTTTGATGCGCTCCTTCCGTGTAAACAATTAAATTTCCCCATTTCAGAAATTCATTTGAAATATCAGTGGCAGCTTCCATATAGCCTCCTCCATTATCCTGCAAATCAAGTATGAGGTTTTTCAAGCCCTGCGACTGCAAAGTTTGCAGAGCAGTGATAAATTCGCTGTAAGTAGTGGCAGCAAAGCGGTTTAATTTAATATATCCGGTTTCGTTATCAATCATATAAAATGCGTCCAGACTGTATGTCGGGATTTTATCGCGGACAATCCTGAAAGGAATAAGCGCAGGCTCGTTTCCGCGCTTTATTTTAACATTAACAACCGTGCCTTTTAAGCCGCGAAGCCTCGACATAATATCAGTATTTTTCATTCCCACGCCGGCAATAAGCGTATCGTTAACCATAATTATACGGTCGCCCGCCATAATGCCTACTTTTTCAGAAGGACCGCCCGGCACAACTTGCACGATGTACAGCGTGTCGGTTAACATATTGAACTGCACTCCTATTCCGTCGAAATTTCCCTGCAATGATTCGTTCATTTCCTTCATTTCTTCGGGCGTCATGTAATTGGAATGAGGGTCTAATTTTTCCAATAAACTGACAATAGCATCTTCTGCTAATTTGTTTTTATTAATAGTGTCCACATACATATTTTCGATTGCAGCCATCGCCATACTGACTTTCCGCATGTAGGCGTCCTGGTTTGCCTGTCCGAAAGAGCAAGCAAATAAACAGACAGATAATAGAGCTATTAATGTTAAATGTTTCATTTTCATTCTAAGTTTCATTCTTTTTATTAATATAATTACAAAAAACGGCAGCGAAGGTACGACATATTCAATTAATTACCAAAAAGAATGTGTAAAATGCAGAACAATGCACTAAATTTGAGTAGAAATTTTTTCGTATCTTTTTAATTGTTGTGAAACGAGCGACAGGGATTTTACTTTTCCCTCAATATAGCCAAATTCCTTATAGGGATAATTTTCAAGTTTAATAGCAACCTTGTCGCCAATTTTCACTTTACCTGCGCCGCTTGCAGGCAACAGCATCTGACCTGCTGGATAGGGTGTTCAGTATGATGTACCGGCTACAAAGAGTTTCAGCCCTTTTTTAACAGCCTTTTACATGCGGTAAAAAATCCTGTAAATTAAATGGTTAATGGTTTCAGTAGAGACGTAATTAATCGCGTCTTGACACTGTACATGACAAAATTTGCAATCCGTCAGGATTGCATAGCTCGGTGTGACTTTGAAATCCCTCTTTTTATTGTCCCATTTTTGGGAACATCATTTTGAACACCTACCAGTAAAGTCATTTAAAATTTTATATTCTGCACGGCATGGTTTTGTGAAACGTCATTGCGAAGGCGAAGCCTGAAGCAATCCAGTTATTAATTATCAGTTTTTTATGCTGTATTGTTTAGCCAACGCTCGCAATGAGGATGCACAAAATTAAACCGCGTAAAGTATAATTTACGTGTTAAAATCATGATTTAGCGAGTTAAACAAGTCTGTTCACGAGTTATTTTAGACATTTAAAAAAATAGTTTGAAATTTATTTGCATGTTCGGTTTTATTTTCGATAACTTTGTAGAAAAATTAGTATAAACATAAAATAAAGAAAAATGAAAAAGATTCAAAAAGAAAGTTTCGACAAATTGAAACTATTGTATCTTATATTTGGATAGAGATCAGCTTATAGACGTATTAGGCAGTGATGTATCCAGAGACTGTGTAATAAAGTGCCTTGATTATTTGGACACATCGCACGATTACGATTATTATCAGGAGCAGCTATGTTCGCTTTACGGATATGATACGACGGACCATAGCGTATATACGTCGCACTAATAATAGATATAACTAATTTGCTAAAATACTATACAAAATGAAAAAAAATGTTTTTATCATATTGTGGAGTTTGTTTTTTTCGTCGGTTGCTCAAGGCGGTGTGGATTGGATAAGCGACGAACAGCAGTCCGTTCTTAAAGCAATGATGCTTGATTACAGTCTGCCTGAGGGGTTTACGGGAATAAAATATGACGAATGTTTTGATTCCATATCTCAAAATGACTGGATTTTACCATGTGTGACCAGTCATATAGTGTCACAGGAAAAGCATTTTCATGTTTCGCTGGTAATATTTGATACTTTTAGCCGTTCCAACACCGACCATACAGGGGAAATATGGCGGAATATATTTTATTCATATAATGGTAAGGTTTTTGGCGATTCTATAGAAAATTATGTTTGTCCGGACAACGCCGCTAAAATATCATCCAATGCAGATACGGTTATTATATGCCCGCTGATTTTGCAGGAAGGGAACAGATACCTTAATATTTATAATCATTGCGAGGTGATTTACCTTCAAAAAAGAAATAGAGGATTTATTGGTTTGTATTGCTTTTATGATGATATTGCTGCTGCCGGTTTGGATGAATATATGCAAAAAGTGAAAGGAATATTTCATTACAGGGACTGTGAAATAAAAAATTCCGATATACTTGCACCTGAAAACGTTACTGTTATTGGACACACAACAAGGAAAAAGTCAAAAATGGTTGGAATAAAATAATATATATAAATTAATATGATGACCGATGAAACAGTAAAAAATCTTGACAGGTATCTGTCAGAATTGAAAGTATAATAATGATTAAATTCAACTGGAATCATGACACCTGGAATAACGAATAATATAAATTTTTCAGTTATCATGCCTACTGCAATCAGGCGGGTTTTATAAGATGAGCTATTTTAAGTTTGTGTTGCCAGACCTGCAAAAACGGCTCAACCGCAAAACCCTGTGTCTATGGGGCTTTCCTGCTGACGAGGCTTTATAATCCGTGTCTTCATGCTTTGCGCCATGTGTCTCGTTTAAAAAACTTTTCTCGCGTTACTTCGTAAAACAGATAAGCTGAAAATTCTTTTAAACCGTGCTGAACAAAAGCAGCGTAGCTGCAATATCTTTGTAGCCGTGTGCGTAAGCGCACGGTCGGAAAACACAGACCTTTCCCTGAGCAGCGTAGCTGCGACATCTTTTTTTAACAGCAAATTAATTCATAAACATGAAATGAATAAAAATTAAGGTATCGCAGCTACGCTGCTCTGTTTATATTCCGTACATCTTTACCGTGCGCTTACGCACACGGCTACAAA
>JAIRPX010000319.1 GCA_031256775.1 Dysgonamonadaceae bacterium | reverse complement strand
CTTAAAATCCAGATTCAATGATTGGCTTAATGAACGAATGGGCGCAAAAGATTCTTTCCCGGTGATAACGGCTTTACTTTCCTACCCGTTGCCTATGTATGAAACAATCAGGAACGAAGCCGGCGCAGCGCTTAAGCGGAAGGACGCCGAATAACTGTTGTTCCGGTAATCCGTCGGTTGCTTTTGCCTGATTTGTTGGGAAGTACGGGTATAATAAGCCACGCTTACAACTGACTTTGAATTTCCAATTCTTTGATGATCTCAATGCACAAAACTATGCCGCGTGAAGTATAAAATAAGGTAAGGTTTTATTTATGGGTATCATTGCCGGCCTGCACCCATGCTACAGGCCGGTCTGGGACGACCGTCGGAGGCCTTTTTCGACAGGCTTTTACGGGAAAAGGGAAACGCTGGAATCGCGTTTTTTGCCTGGCGAAACTTCTACCGGCGGGGCTATCTCGAAAGTTTTCGATCAGCCTCCTTTTTTTGACAAAACATTTGAAAAAAGTTGGCGCCGAAACTCGCAAATCCGATAGTGGACTTATCTAAAATTTAACTTGCCATGAAGCAGAAAACCGTTTTTCCGCCACCGATCTTCAAACTCGCCGCCTGAAAAAAAAAGAGGATTTGTATTCTCTATTTTGAGTTTCAGACAACGGACTCAGTTGTATTATTGGCTATTTCCAATATGCTTTTTTCCACAATAGGACCTTTTCTTAAAATTTCAATATTTTCACCCATAATTCTTACAACCGATGAAGATTCCAAAAAAAATTCATTATTTGATTTAACAATATAATCAACAGAATCGCCAAATGATTCTACTATTTGTGTAAAATCCGATAAAGGCGGCGATTCTGCAAAATTGACGCTGGTTGCCGTAACAGGTTTATTAAGCTCATTGCAAATTTGTAGCACACAAGGGGCGTCAGGTATCCTAATGCCAATGTTACCTGTATTGGCAATAAGTAAATCAGATACCCATTCTTGCTTTGGAACTATTATAGTTATTGCACCCGGGCAAAATTCGTCTAATAATCTTTCTGCTTTCAAATTAAATTTCCCAACTTTGTGCGCTTGGCCAACGGTTCCAATACACACGTGGATAGGATTGTTATTTTTCCTCCTTTTTATATCAAAAACTTTTTGTATTGCGACGTCATTCGTAGCATCACACGCCAGCATATAACCGGTATCGGTAGGAATAACCGCACAGCCGCCGGTATTGATCGTATCTACTATTGCTAACAAGTCTGAAACTTTTAACAGTCCGGATGGAAGTAAAGATTTTATTTTTGAACTTTCCATATTTATGACATTTAATTAATTATCTTTTTGTAAATGGAACGTAAATCATTCTCAATAGAATCATTGCAGTATAAAAGCGCACGTCCGAATACAGATCGATCCACATTGCAAATTTTCGACAAAAGTACGGCTTTTTTCGGAATGGCGCCTGTTTCTTCAAAAATGTTTTATCCTGTTATTCGTGCAGGTACAGTTTCCACCCAAGGTAACTGTCGATAGCTTCCTGCAAAACATCGGCCACATTGGTACGGCACATAGCTACATGATGCTCAAAACCGTTCTTGCACATGTATTTCATCAGTTTCTGCAGATGATCAACTTGGGTTACGGCAATACAGCCATCCATTCCGTAGGGATCATTGGTAATTTGCCCTTTGCCCAGGTAAGATTTAATAACGCCGTAATTATCGTCGGTCGAAATACGGAAGAAAGTGAACGGGCCTTCGGTTACTTTGCCTTTAACGGCTCCGAATGTATTTATTTTTCCCAAAGTCCGCCCCAATACGCCCAAGGTTCCGAGTTCCAAATCGTTACGGATAAAACTTTTCGGAAAATTGCCGCAGTGCGTACATACGCATTTATTCCGGTCTTCGGCGAAATTATTGTTCCAGTCGAGCAAAGCCGAAGGTTGTCCCGAAGCCAATGTCAAGGCGTACATCGAAACAGCGCCGGCAATATCCACTTCACATGCGCTGGGCATCAAGCGTTCGCTCAACATACTCATGGTAACGCAAGCGGCGCAACCATAGTTTTGTTCCAGCGAATCCCAGCATTGAATGGCTGTTGCATCAACTTCATTTTCAGCGATCCAGTTTTCCACCGCCAAACCGAATTTGGCTTGTATCAGCAATTTGGCTTCATATCCTTCGGGAATGCGGGCATAGGAACGGATGCTTTCCATTTTTGCCTTCAAATCGGCGGCCTGATCGTCTATTTTCCGTGCAGCGCCCAAAATTTCCGACAAATCGACCGGAACCACCGTAATGCCCGAAGCCTGCAGGATTTTTTCACTGGCACGAACCGTTTGGAAACCGGCGGGACGCGCGCCGATAGCCCCGATACGGGCATGCTTCAAGCCATTAACTACGCGACAGATACCGGCAAAGCGATTCAAATCTTCGATAAACAGTTCATTGTGAATCGAGTAAGTATGCAAAGTGGTATCGGTAAACGGAATTCCATACTGATACAGATTGTTGCAAACCGATAATTTTCCGCAGAAAGCGTCGCGGCGACTGTCCAAATCCACTTTGTCGTTTTCATCGTCGCAGGCCTGCACCAGCACGGGAACATTCAGTTCGGAAAGACTGATAGCGTTGATAATTCCGATTTCAAACCCGAAATTGGGCAGGGAAACGATGATGCCGTCGATCCGGTCGCGGTGGGCGCGGAAAAGTTTTGCGCATTTCATGCCGTCTTCGCGGGTTTCGATACTGCCGGTCGGCGTATCCGACTTGTCCAGAACTACGTAATCGTATCCCTGTTCCGTTAATACTTTTAATAAGGTGGCGCGTACATCTTCTGCTAACGCTGAATTGAAATAACTGCGCGTTCCGATAATCAGACCGAAGGTCAATTTCTTTTTGTAAGCCATATTGTTTTTCTGGTATTAGTTTGTATTGTTTATTTGAATAACGTTCTCTGTACGGCTTTTTTCCAGCCTGCGTATAAATTTTCCCTTTCGCCGGCGGCCATTGCCGGAAAAACCGACGAATCGTTTTTCCGCAAAGCGGCTATTTCCTCCAGGGAATGCCATTTCTTTAAGGCCAAACCATTCATAAAAACGGCGCCCAAAGCCGACGCTTCCTCCATCGGACTTCGGTGAATGGGTGTTTGCAGCATATCCGCCTGAAATTGCATAAGAAAGCGGTTTTTAACCGGTCCGCCATCCACGCGCAAGGCTTTCAAGGCAATACCCGATTCTACAATCAAATCCATCAAATCCTTGATTTGGTAGGCGATCGATTCCAGCGCTGCGCGGACGATATGCGCTTTGGTTGTTCCCCGGCTCATTCCGCATAACAGCGCTTTGGCTTCGGAATCCCACCAGGGTGCGCCCAATCCGGCAAAAGCGGGTACAAGATATACCCCGCCGTTGTCGCTAATAGCGGTCGCTAACCGTTCGGATTCCTGTGCGGCTGTAATTAATCCGACTTCTTCCGCTAACCACTGAATGGTCGCACCGGTACAATGGATATTTCCTTCAAACGCATATACCGTTTTTCCCAAAGCGGCGAAACCGACGGAAGTAACCAAACCTTCAGGTGCAGAAAGCGCCTTTTCGCCGATATTCACCATAATAGACGAGCCGGTGCCGTAAGTCGCTTTTCCCATGCCCGGTTCGAAACAGCATTGTCCGGTTAATGCGCCGTGCGAATCGCCCATGACCCCGGCAATCGGAATTTCGGAAAGCAAGCCGCCGGCAGTCGTCGTTCCGAAAATCGCATCGCATGGCAATACTTGCGGCAACATCGAACGTTTCACGGAAAACAAAGCCAGCAATTCATCGTCCCAGTCCAAGGCATGTATATTAAAGAGGAGCGTACGGGAAGCA
This sequence comes from Dysgonamonadaceae bacterium, assembly GCA_031256775.1. GTDB lineage: Bacteria > Bacteroidota > Bacteroidia > Bacteroidales > Azobacteroidaceae > Azobacteroides. Next base: position 2,178 of record JAIRPX010000319.1, on the reverse strand, counting down.
TTGGTATAGTCGGTAGCGTGTACTCGACCGTCCGTTAAATGCCAAATCAGCCAGGAATCCATGGTTCCGATAAGTAAATTGCCATTTTCAGCACATTCGGTAGCTTCTTTTATATTGTCTAAAATCCATTTTATACCGCTGGCGGAAAAATAAGGGTTAATAATCAAGCCTGTTTTTTCGCGAATCATCTTCGTTTTGCCTTGAGCGATGAGTTGTTCACAACAAGAAGCGCCGCGATTGCATTGCCAGACGACAGCGTTATAAACAGGGTTGCCGGTCGTTTTATTCCAAACCACCACCGTTTCCCGCTGATTAGTTAACGCCAGCGATTCGATGGCCGAAACGGAAATCCGGCTTTGTTCTACCAGTTGCCGGATTGCCCTGTATGTATTCTGCAAAATTTCCTTCGGATCATGCTCTACCCAACCCGGTTGAGGGTAGTATTGCCGATGCTCAACAGAAACGCGATGCACTAACTGGGCGTCGGCAGTAAACAGCATTGCCTTGGTGGCGGAAGTACTTTGGTCGATGACTACAGTGTGTCTCATGGCAACCGGTTTTCTCCAAAAGCCTTTATGACTTTTAGTCCCGCACGATAAACTCCCTCGCTATCCAGATCATAATGCCGGAAAATTTCCAAAGGAGCGCCGTTGATAACATTTTCATCGGGAATACCGATAATTTTGAGCGGCACAGGACAAGTTTGCGAAACCACTTCTGCCACCGAAGCTCCCAGGCCACCGAAGATGCTGTGTTCTTCCACTGTGATAATTTTCCCTGTTTCGCGGGCGGCTTTTTCCACCGCATCCCGGTCAAAAGGCTTTAGGGTGTGCATATCAATCACTCTTGTGCTGATACCTTCTTCTTGCAAACGCTTTCCGGCAACAAGGCAGTGATAAACGGTTTCACCCGTGCCGATAAGCGTAAGATCGTTGCCATCCTGTAAAATACGGGCTTTCCCGATGTGGAATTCCGGCGCAATGTCATCGTAAATATTCGGCACGGCGTTTCTACCTACACGAATATAAACCGGATGAGGATAATCAATCAAAGCATTGACCAATTCCCGTGTTTGATAAATATCCGATGGCAGAACGATATGCATGCCGGGAAAAGTACGCAAAACGGCAATGTCGTGCAAACTGTGATGGGTCGCTCCCAAAGCGCCGTAACTCACACCGCCGCTCACACCCAATATTTTCACAGGATTGTCGGAATAAGCTACATCCACTTTCACTTGTTCAAGGCTGCGGGCGACATAAAAGCAAGCCGGCCCGCAAACGAAAACTTTTTTCCCTGCCGACGCCAATCCTGCTCCGACGCCCACTGCATTTTGTTCGGCGATGCCTACTTCCACAAATTGTTGGGGAAGTTCGCGGGCAAAACCGTCCAATGTAACCGAACCGCGGGCGTCGCTTGTAACGACTACAATATCGCGATCTGCCCTTGCCCGTTCCAGTAAAGTGTCCGTGAACATTTTCCGGCAGGGAATGGTATTTTTTTCCGTTGTACTCATGCGTTTTGTCGGATTTGTGCAATGCGCTCGTCCATTTCGCTCATCGCCTGTTGGTATTGTTCTTCTGTAGGTACGCCGTGATGCCATTTGGCCACATTTTCCATATAGGAAATTCCATTGCCTTTAATGGTATGAGCAATCAGCAATTTCGGCTTTTTATTGGTATAATCCATTTGTCCGAAAACATTCAGCAAGGCTTCCATGTCGTTTCCATTGATTTCAAAGACTTCCCAACCGAAGGCTTCCCAGCGTTGGCGCAGAGGTTCGAGCGACATGACATCTTCTGTTTTTCCGCTGATTTGCAATTTATTACGGTCGATAATAGCGACCAGATTATCCAATTGATAGTGGGAGGCAGACATCGCCGCTTCGTAAATAGAGCCTTCGCCTTGTTCGCCATCACCCATCAACACATACGTTTTTGAGGATTTATTATTCATTTTATGGGCGATACATAAGCCGACGCCTACCGGAAGTCCGTGTCCCAAGGCGCCGCTGTTCAATTCCACTCCCGGTACTTTTTTGGTAGGATGTCCCGATAAAGGCGAAAGGTATTGTCCGTAAGTCTTCAATACTTCGCGAGAAAGAAATCCTCTGGCTTCCAATGTAGCGTACAAAGCTTCCACACTGTGCCCTTTACTCAATATAAACCGGTCGCGATC
>JAIRPX010000289.1 GCA_031256775.1 Dysgonamonadaceae bacterium | reverse complement strand
GGATTGACGCTTGATTTTCAGTACGATCCGGCAACGCATCAATTGCAGTACGTTCCCGACAAGGCAATGGAAAACTTTATTTTTATGAATCGACATACTGAACGATTGATTGTTTTTCCCGATTCGGAGAAACTGACAGGCGGAGAGCGTGTTCGCGTAATCGGCGGCGAATTTGCAGGCATCGAAGGAGAAATTTATCGTATTAAAGGACATAAAAGGGTAGTGGTGAGGCTTGGAAGGGATCTGGCTGTGGCGGCAGGGAGTTATATAGCGAAAGAGAATTTGGAGAGGATATGAGAAAATTAGCGCCAAATGCAGCCAATACGATATAAATTCGTGTATGATGCAGGGATTTATATATGTTTATAGAAATACTTTACTCCTTTAATATTAACAGCATTAACTGGATAAAGACGACTTTTTTCGACTTTTTAATATTTTATATATTGCATTATGCACAGGTATGCTCACAAACATAATTTACATAAACTCTAATGAAATTATATAATGGAGGATAAAAAACGTTTAGGAATAAATCTTATTGCCCAACTGTTTGCTTTTGCGGTAGGATTTGTCATTAATTTCTTTTTAGCTCCGTTTGTAATAAACAGGTTGGGAACTGAAGCTTATGGATTTATTGGACTTGCAAATAATTTTGTTTCCTATACAACACTGATAACTATTGCTCTCAATTCAATGGCTGCCCGTTTTATAACGGTCAGTTTTCATAAAGGCGACATTGAATTGGCGAACAAATATTTTGTGTCTGTATATTATTCCAATCTTTTTCTGGCATTAATTATAGCCCTTTTCGCCGTATTCACAGTTGTGTTTCTTAATTATATTATCCATATTCCTCAACATTTGGTTTGGGATGTCAAGCTTCTGTTCGGATTAACATTTCTCAATTCCATAATAGCGCTTACTTCAAACATTTATTTAGTAGCAACATTTATAAAAAACAGACTGGATTTAACCTCAATTCGTAATATTATCTCAAATCTTTTGAAAGTTCTTTGCGTTATAACGCCTTTTCTTCTGTTTGCTCCGCATCTCTGGTACTATGGTATTTCAGCCTTAGCTGCCACTGTATTTGTTGCAATAACAAATCGGATTCTAACAAAAAAGTTATTACCCGACTTAAAGATTAATAAGTCGTTATATAATTTTAAGTTAGTTAAAGAACTTATTTTTTCGGGAGCATGGAATCTTTTAAGCAAACTGGGAGAGATATTGTCCACTGGACTGGACCTGTTACTGGCAAATCTTTTTATCAGTTCAATGGCAATGGGGCAATTTTCTATCAGTAAAACAGTTCCGCTTTTTATTATTTCTTTCTGTGGTTCGGTAGCTTCTGTTTTTGCACCCAAATTAACAGAGCTTTACGCAAAAGGCAAGTCGGAAGTTTTACGGGATGAATTATTAAACAATATCAAGATAATGAGTGTATTTTCTGTACTTCCCTTGTTAACATTCCTTATTTTGGGAGAAGATTTCTTTCGTCTCTGGGTACCAGAACAGGATTGCCATGTACTATACGTTATATCTTCCATTACTGTTTGCGGACTGTTGATTTCCATGCCACAGGAAAGTCTTTGGAATATTTTTACCATAACCAATAAAGTTAAAAATGTATCTATAGTTTTGATAGGTTTTCACATATTAATATTCAGCGCCATCATATTTGGCGTTTCTTATTTTAATGATGAATATAGCCAATTAATATCCTTTGTTGTAGCGCGTTTTATAGGAGGCACAATAATGTCTTTGACATTTTTGCCTGTATATGGAGCTAAATGTTTAAACTTCAAATGGAATACTTTTTATCCAATGATATTTAAAAACCTGTTTTTATCTGTATCTGTAACAGTCTGTTTTATTATATTAAAAAAATATTTCATTATACATAACTGGATAAGTTTTATTGTATCAGCAACCGTTATCTGTTTTGTTACAGCTGTTTTAATGGGATTTTTTATATTAAATAAAAATCAGAAAGCTAACATTTTCTATAGGGCAAAATATTTTTTTGAAAAATAAAACAATCAATCAATATGAATTTATCTAATTTTATTTTTAATCTCAAAAAGCGACAAAACAAGAAGATCAGAGTCGGATTGCTAATAACTGAATTTTTTGGAGGCGCAGGTTCAGGATTTGGCGGATATGGAATGCTGGCTCGCAATTATATCTGTAAATATATACCAAATGACAAAATAAAGATTGACGTTTTACTGAGCAGGGGGGGACGACTACATTATTTTATGCATAAAAAATACAAAGAAGACGGTATTAATTTATACCGCTTACCACGTTGGAAATTTGCTACAAGAATGTTCCTGAAACATAAAAATTATGACGTTTATCTCTCCATCGAACTGACATTTGACTGGGTGTTGCGTACAGAACCGAATCCATTTAAAAAACTGATTCTTTGGATTCAGGATCCACGTCCAAAATACGAATGGGACGAAATCAATACTGTAAAACTGTTTTCTGAACCATGTTATTACGATCAGCTTATTTATGATACTGTTCACAGATGGAATAATGCTGGTCGTATTCGTTTTATATCACAGGGATATTTTTTGAATCCCAAAGCAATAGACTTATACAGACTTCCACCTGATACGTCAATTCAATATCTGCCCAATCCTGTTGATATTGATTATGATTTTAATGTTGCTGAATATGAAAAGAAGAATATGATTATATTCCTTGGACGGATCGAATCTGTCAAACGCGGCTGGCTGTTTTGCGAAATTGCAAAGCAAATGCCTGAATATGATTTTGTTGTTCTGGGACAGACACACAGTAGTAAGGAGAAAAGAATCTTACAAATAATGGAGCCATATAAGAAAATTAAAAATCTGCATTTTGCAGGACATGTTGATGGCGCTGAAAAAGCGCAATTTCTGAAAGACGCTAAAATATTAATTAACACCAGCATACACGAAGCTTTACCTGTATCGTTTCTTGAAGCGTTGTCTTATGGAACTGTACTGGTCAGCAATCGCAATCCTGAAGATTTGACTTCTAAATTTGGAATATGGACGGGCGATGTTTGGGGCGACGGATTTGATAAAGTAGGATTATATGTTGACGCTGTACGCAAAATAATGACTGATGAAAAGTTGCGTAAACGTTTGGCAATTGATGCAGTAGAATATGTAAAACAGGTTCATAATGTTTCGCGTTTTGTAAAGGATTTGCGCAATGTTATTATTGATACTGTTTATGAATAAATCAATAGTATTTTTATTGCCAGCTGGAAGCTCTAAGCCATCTGGAGGATTTAAAGTTGCATTTGAATATGCAAATCGGTTAGCTTCCGATGGTTATAAAGTCAGTATTGTATATCCTAATTCTTTATTTTTGTCAACAACTCATTTAAAGACAAAAATAAGAGCTTTGATTCGTTATATTTATTATATAATAACGCGAAAATATAAAGCTGATCAATGGTTTGCTTTAGATAAAAAAATAGAACAGTTATATGTTTGGGACTTGTCGGAAAATTTAGTTCCTCAGGCAGATATTTATGTAGCGACAGCTGTTAAAACGGCAGGATACTTGCAAGAATATAAAAGACAAAGTAAAAAACTTTACCTTATTCAGTCTTTTGAAGACTGGAGTTGGGACAAAGAAAAAGTTATATCCACATATCATGCTCCTTTTCAGAAAATAGTTATTGCAGGCTGGCTAATGAAAATTATGGAAGAAAACAATGAGACTGCAACTCTGATTCAAAATGGATTTGATTTTGACTATTTTCAAAAACAAATTGATTATAAAGATAAAAACAAATTGATTATAACAATGCTGTACCATAAATCCTTATTGAAGGGATGCGAAGATGGATTTAGAGCTTTTGACATAATAAAAGCAAAATATCCGGAATTGCTTGTAAACTTGTTTGGCGTTCCTTCCCGTCCAAAATTTCTACCGGAGTGGTATCGTTACTATAAACAACCTTGTAAAGAAATACATAACAAAATATACAATGAAGCGGCTATTTTTGTGGGACCAAGCCATATAGAAGGTTTTTGTCTTACTCCACCCGAAGCGATGCAATGTGGATGTGCTGTTGCTTGTACTGACATTGGAGGATATAGAGATGTTTGCATAGATAACGAAACCGCATTGTTGTCTCCTCCAAAAGACTGGAAAGCATTAGCTCATAATATTATCCGTTTAATTGAAGATGACGCTTTGCGATACAGAATTGCTAAAAACGGGCATGAATATATTCAGAATTTTACATGGGAACGGGCATATAATAAATTTCGTGAACTAATAGTACAGCAATAACAATGCTTTACATTACTAAATAGATGATATACCTATTAATTACCATATATTTATTAACGCTTATCTATGTCTTTGACTATAGAAAACGCAACAATGGAAAAAGCGTCTGGTTTACCATAACGTGTATTGTTTTAATCTGTTTATCGGGATTAAGATACAGAGTTGGCGGAGATACCGTAGGATATATGAGTATGTATGACGAATTTCCCACACTGTTTACGGTTGAGTGGCATATATTTTCAACTCAATACCAGCCTTTGTGGAATTTATATGTATTGACTTGCAAAACAATATCATCTGATTTTGCTTTCCTGCAGTTTACTCATGCTATCATTCTTAATGTATCGTTATTTGTTTTTATCAGGAAAAGGATTCGTAACGTATTTACTTTTATCTTTTTTTATTTCATATTATTTTATACTTTACTTAATTTTGAAGTATTAAGAGAATCACTGGCTGTTGCAGTTTCTTTGATGGGGTTCAAATATTGGGAAAAGAAAAAATGGTTGCCATATTATGTATTTGCATTAATCGCATACGGTTTTCATGTATCAGCCGTAATCCTGTTTATTTTACCATTTTTCCGATACATACAGTTAAAATTAAA
>JAIRPX010000226.1 GCA_031256775.1 Dysgonamonadaceae bacterium | reverse complement strand
GAAGAAGTGGTTGTTATCGGTTACGGTACAGTTAAAAAATCCGATGCAACAGGTTCGGTCGAATTGCTTACGGCAAAAGACATGAACAAAGGTCCTATCGTAACGGCAGATAACCTGATTACCGGACGTATGCCCGGCGTACAGGTTATTCCGAATGGAAATCCGGGCACCGGCTCGCAAATTCGTATTCGCGGCGGCGCTTCCTTGGACGCAAGCAATGATCCGCTTATCGTTGTGGACGGATTACCTTTGAAAGATGCATCTCTCTCGCAAATTAATCCTAACGACATCGAGACTTTCTCGGTCTTGAAAGATGCTTCGGCAACAGCCATTTACGGTTCGAGGGCATCAAACGGCGTAATTCTTATTACTACTAAAAAAGGCGGCGACGGCAAATGGAAATTCAACTTCGATATGCAAGGCTCGGTAATGACTCTGCCCTGGAAAGTAGAATCGCTCAGTCAACCCGATTTTATTAAAGCAGTTACCGATTTTTCGGAATCTTCGGCTGCCATGCTGGGTTATAACGGTAAAATGTATAATACGGATTGGCAAGACGAAATCTTTGATACAGGGATTGGAACAAACGTTAACCTTTCGGCACGCGGCAAAATCGGCAATTTTTCGCCGGCCCGCGTTACTGTCGGTTATAACAACACTCCCGGTTTATTGATTACTTCGGGATACCGGCGCGGAAATGCAAGCATTTCTTTAACTCCGTCTTTCTTTAACAATACCCTGAAAGTAGAATTTAATGCAAGTGGATCGTATGAAAAGTATAACAAGGCTGATGAAGGTGCCATAGGCGCCGCCATTTTCTTCGACCCCACCAAACCGGTTTTTGTAACCGAAAGCGGACAACGCGACCCTAACGCAAAATATCTGGGTTACTATGAATGGGGCGCTGATTACAGCAATAATAATAGTTATCCATACAACAGCCTTTCGGGACACAACCCGGTTTCCTTATTGAAAGAAGTAAATCATACTTCTGATATTTATAAACTTTGGGGAAATTTACAGTTCGATTATGCGATTCCGCTTGTAAAGGGTTTAAGAGCTGTTCTTAACCTCGGTTTACAGACGGAAAAATGGAATGAAGACAATATAACCAATAAAACTGCTAATACAATTCGTACTGTTAACGGTATAAATACTCCTGTTGGCGGCGAATGGCACAACAATGGCAAGAACACCAACAAACTGTTGGATTTCTACTTAAATTACAAAAAAGCTTTTGACGCATTTAATTTGGATCTAACCGGCGGTTATTCATACCAGAAATACCAAATCGGTACCGAATACAACAGTGGCGACAAAATGCTGTTTGACAACAATCTGCTGGACGAAGCAACTTTTTTGCACGACAGAATTTATACGCCTAAAGTGCTGCTTTCGTTCTTCGGACGTGCAAATTTATCGTTCTACGACAGGTATTTATTGACTTTAACCGTTCGTAATGACCATTCTTCCATGTTTGCGAAAGACAAACGTTCGGGCGTTTTCCCAGCAGCAAGTTTTGCATGGCGCATGATCGAAGAATCGTTTATGAAAAATCAGGAAACGCTTTCGAATCTGAAACTCCGGCTGGGGTGGGGTATCACCGGACAGCAAAATCTTTATGGCGACGAAAAATACAATATCAACCGTTATCTGCCACTCTACGGAGTGGGAACAAATGCCGCCTCGCAATATCCGACGAGCAGTGTGAACGGTTTCCCTGTATATCCCTTAGCTTACAACTCGGCCTTGAAATGGGAAGAAACAACTACCTATAACATTGGTTTGGATTTCGGATTTGTAAAAAATCGTCTCTACGGCTCAATTGATGCCTATTATAAGGAATCAAAAGACTTGTTAGCCAACATTCAAATTCCTGCAGGTGTAAACTTTGCAAATCAAATGTATACGAACAGCGGCGCATTTTCTACCAAAGGTATTGAACTCGGTTTAACCTACGATGTTATCCGTAACACAAAACCTGGAGATTTCAATTGGAACGTTTCATACAATATTTCATTAAACAAACTGGAAATTATCGACTATTCCGAAGAGTCAAGCAACGAGCGGGTATTTGTTGCGGGCGGCGGCGGCGGAATTCCTATTTCAATTTTCCAATTGAATTATGCACCTTATACTTATAATGTTTACAGACAGGTATATGACGAAAAAGGAAATGCTATCGAAGGAGTATTTGAAGACTTGAATGGAGATGGAAAAATAGACAGCAAAGACAGGTATCTCTTCCACAGTCCGAATCCGAATGCAACCATGGGATTAGCTACCAATTTGTCATATAAGAACTTTGATTTCTCAATGGCATGGCGTGCAAGCATTGGAAACTATATTTATAACCAGATAGCATCCATGAATTCTTACCGTCTGCAACTTGACCCGTCCGGCAATTATTTGCACAATATCGTTTCCGACAAATATAATGCTCCCGACGATACAAAACGGGTTTCCGACGAATGGATTGAAAACGGCTCATTCCTGAAATGGGATAATGCAACTTTGGGTTATAACTTTAATGTAAAAGGTTTGGACATGCGTGCTTACGTTTCGGTACAGAACATTCTTACCATTACAAAAGCAAATGTAAAAGATCCGGAAGTGGCAATTGGCGGCGATTCGGCAGGTGTAATCAGCAATTTATATCCTCGTTCCCGCACATTCCTGGTTGGTTTGAATTTTAACTTTTAATCTTAAAATTTTATTAAAATGAAAAATATATTTAAAATAACAAAATATGCGGCATTTGCCGTTGTTTCGGCGCTCGTCCTCAGTTCTTGCTTGAACGATCTGGACGTGATTCCAACAGACCCGTCGATTATTACCGACCAAATTTTTAAAGATAATCCGGACGCTTACAAGCAGAATCTTGCAAAAATTTATGCAGGTTTGGCGGTAAGCGGACCGACCGATGCAGGCTCGTCCGACATTCAAGGCTTGGACGCCGGATACGGACAATATATGCGCGCCTATTGGGTAATGCAAGAAGTTACCACAGATGAAGCCATACTTCACTGGGGCGATGCCGGTATTCCCGAATTGGCGACCGGAACATGGAATACATCCAATCAGTTTATTCGCGCCATGTACCTTCGTATTGCCTACCAGTCGCGTGTAACAAGCGAGTATTTAAACATTACAAGCGAAGATAAACTGAACAGCCGCGGACAAGGCAATCTGATCCCCGAAGTAAAAACGTATCGCGCCGAAGCTCGTTTTCTTCGCGCCTTATCCTATTTCCATGCTATCGACCTCTTTGGAAATTTTGGCTTTCTGGATGAAAATACGGATTTGGGAATACTTCCGATACAAAAAAACCGTGCAGAACTGGTTGATTATGTAGAAAGTGAACTTTTAGCAATTATTCCCGACTTGAAAGATCCGCGTACAAATGAATACGGACGTGTGGACAAGGCGGCGGCATGGTTCCTACTGGCTAAACTTTATCTCAATTCGCAGGTTTGGGCAGAAAAAGACCGCAACGCCGACTGTATTAAAATGTGTGAAAATATCATTAATGCAGGTTATTCAATCGCTACAAACTACAATTATTTGTTTCTTGCCGACAACGATAAAAACAGCAGTGCCGGCGAATATATTGCAGTTATTCCACAAGACGGATTGCACTTGCAGGCTTATGGATGTATGACTTTCATTATTCAGGCAGCAACATTGACTGGCGATTCGACAGGCTATACAGGTAAATATGTTCCTGAAGACATTCAGGTTAACTGTGGTGTGGGAGGCTGGAACGGCGCAACAATCCGTCCCGAACTTTACAATAAATTTGATGTTGCCGATAAACGGGCAATGTTCTTTACTCATGGGCACGAACTTGATCTTACTGTATTAAGTTCTAATACAAAATATGGTTATGGCGTAACCAAATTCCGGAATGTAACATCTGCCGGCGTAAATGGCAGCGATGGGAACTTTGTTGATACCGATTATCCTTTGTTCCGTTTGGCAGACGCTTACTTGATGTATGCCGAAGCAGCTGTTCGCAGCAATAGCAATAAAGCTATGGCGGCAAATTATGTAAACCAACTTCGCGCCCGTGCGGGAATTTCAGCTGTTTCCCAAAGCGATCTTACAACTGATTTTATTTTGAACGAACGTGCACGTGAACTCTATTGGGAGGGATGGCGCCGTCAGGACTTGATTCGCTTCGGAAAATTCACAGGGAACAGCTACGTTTGGCAATGGAAAGGCAACTCGCACGACGGTACGGTAATCGCCGATTTCCGCAAACTGTTTCCATTACCCGAAGACCAGCTTCAAATGAATAAAAATTTGAAACAAAATCCGGGTTATTGATTTTTTAATATTTAAATAATAAAAATTGAATATGAAACGAGCATGTACAATAATGTACGCCAAAGAAAAAGAACATGCAAGTTCCATATAACCATTAAAAAACAAATTATGTATATATGAAAAAGACTTTAAATATCATAATAGCAACGATTTGCATAAGTTTATTTACAGCTTGCGAAACGGAACGCGATAATCCGACAGCATTAACGCCGGATACTTTTGTATTGAATACGCCGACTTACGTTTCCGGTGTTTATGATTTGAAAAATACGGAAACCATTCAGCTTACTTGTTCGCAACCTGCTTACGGCTTTACTGCCGCAACTACTTACCGTGTACAAGTTGCTACGGCGAGTGCATTTACCGATTTTGTTACGCTTGCTTCTGCCTTCAACTCGGCAAAAATGGATGTAAGCGCTTCTGAGATAGCTGTCGCATTGGTGGGCTTGCTTGGCATTACGGACGAAGCGGATTTTCCCGTTGAAACGTTTCCCGTTTATATACGCCTGTCCGCCGAATTATCGGATGGCAGCCATAAAGTATTGTCTAACATTATTGAATTGCCGAAAGTGAAAGCTTATTTTGCCCTTGAACCCATGACAATGCCGGAAAACATGTACCTGATTGGAAATATTACCGGCGGATGGAGTTGGGATGCAGCAACTACCATGGTACCGGTCTATGGAACGGAAGGCAAATTTTGGGCTGTTCAATATTTGGGAAAATCAGGCAACGACAATGCCGAAATTAAATTTAATACGGCAAAAGCGTGGGATGCAGGAAACGCTTTCGGCACAAACGCCGATATTGACGCCGCTTCCAAAACCCTGGCAGGTATTTCCGGAGATGACAATATTGTTGTCGGAAATCCGGGCTGGTATATAGTAGTAGTGAAAACCGAAATTTCCGGACGCGATTACATTTACCACGTAGAGTTCCTCGAACCGAAAGTTTATCTTTGCGGGGATGTAATCGGAGGAGTATGGGGCGCAGGCGAAAATAATCTGTTCGCAGCGCCGGACATTTTGTTGGGAGCCGATGCTGAATTTGTATCTCCGGCATTTACCGGACAAAGCGGCGATGGCGGCGTTCGCGCCTGTGTTGTTCTCAGCGGTCATGAATGGTGGCATACCGAATTTATGATATTTGATAATAAATTGGAATACAGAGCGAAAGGCGGCGATCAGGAACCGAGAGTATCCGGAAGTGCAGGTCAAAAACTGTACATCAACTTTACCAAAGGAACAGGAAAAATTGAATAAAAATTCAAAAAAATAAAAATTGATAAAACAATGAAAAAAATATATTATTTCTTTTCAGCAATGCTTCTTGCAGCCGGTTTTTTCGCATGTACGGACGATATTGGCCTCAATGTGGCTCCTCCACAGTCGTATCCGCAAGAAGCGCCACAAGTGATTGACGGTTTTACCATAGCCGTTGGCGATGATTTCAAATCAGCTTTAGTGATAACCGGCGAAGAAAAAGAACTTCAGGTAGTAAAGGCAACAGCTACTCCAAAGCTGGCGGAAGGCGCAAAGGTTGTGTTCAGAACCGAAATATCCGATACTCAGGATTTTGCAAGCGTAGTAGAATTGTCCGTAAATAACGCCGACAATGCAGCTACAACAAGCTCGTCGAAATTGAACGAAGCAGTAAAAACAATGTTTGGAAAAGCTCCCAAAGCCCGCACAATTTACCTGCGGAATTATTTCTACATTATGGACGGTACATCCGCTTCCATGATGCCTGAGCCATATATTTACGGTCCGGTTACGGTTACTCCGTATTCAATTGTAACTATTGAGCCGGCGTATTACCTGATTGGCGACGTAAACGGCTGGAATTTCGACAATTTGGATACTTACAAATTCTCTCATAGCGATAGAGATGTTTACGAGGATCCTGTATTTTCCATTACCGTTCAAATGTCGGGTTATTTCAAGATTGTTCCGCAATCAAGCAAAGACGCCAGTAGCTGGGATGGCGTGCTTGGTAATCCGGTTGACGGCAATACGGAACCGGAAGGAAAGCTGGTTGTTGACAATTCGCAGGCAATGCGCGTATTGGAAAATCAATGGGTGAAAATTACTCTCGACATGATGGAATCTACCTATAAGATTGAGCTGCTGGGCAATGCAAAACGGCAACTGTATGTTCCGGGCGGACATCAGGGCTGGAATCCTGCTTCTGCTCCCATTGTATATTCGCAGAATCTTGACTGGAAATTCGACGGTTATGTTTATATGGAAGCAGGAAATGAGTTTAAATTTACATCCGATCCTGACTGGAACGG
>JAIRPX010000220.1 GCA_031256775.1 Dysgonamonadaceae bacterium | reverse complement strand
TCGTTCCCTGTTTGCCATACCGTCAGTTCAGTTCCAGCAGTCCTTTGGGCAAATTCAGATACAGTTTTTTTTCTTCTTTATTAATCCGGACAATTAATTCGCTTGCCGCAGGTATAAGTATTGTGCTGTCGTCTTTGGAAACAATAAACAAGGTATTGATGGTAGAGGCGTCAACAGATGAAACTGTGCCTATTTTGCCTGCATTCTCGTCTATCAGCATAAAGCCGGTAAAATAATCCCAAGTGGAGAAATCGTCATCAAGGTCTTCTTTGATATGCTTTTTTGGAAAATATACTTCTTTAGCAATCAATCTTTTAGCTTTTTCAACAGAATCAATATTTTTAAGTTTTACAAAAGCGGTTGAGGCAGAATTGAAGCGATAATCTTCCAGAAGAAAAGGAACAAAAATACCTTCCATCTCGCAAATTAGAAATGGATGCTTACAGTCATCGAAAGAATCATTGGAGAAAAAAAATAGAATTTCGCCCTTAGTTCCGTGAGTTTTTATAAACTGCCCTATTTTTACAATATCTTCGCTCCGAATCATATTCTGGTTATATTTGCGCCTATGTCGTTCAGGCGTTTATCAATATTTTGGTATCCGCGATCTATCTGGTCAATGTTGTGGATACGGCTTATTCCTTCTGCGCTCATTGCAGCAATCAGCAGGGCAATACCGGCACGTATGTCGGGCGACACCATATTTGCTGCACGGAGATTGTATCTACGGTTGGAGCCAATAACTGTTGCGCGATGCGGATCGCAAAGGATTATCTGCGCACCCATGTCAATGAGTTTGTCCACAAAAAACAGGCGACTTTCAAACATTTTCTGGTGAATCAGAACGCTGCCATCGGCTTGTGTAGCAACAACTAAGAGAACGCTCAATAGATCGGGAGTCAGTCCAGGCCAGGGGGCGTCGGCAATCGTCATTATTGAGCCGTCGATAAAAGTTTCTATCTTATAGGAATCCTGAGCAGGAACAATGACGTCGTCATTTTCACGCATGAGGGAAATACCGAGTTTTTCGAAAGCGTCGGGAATTATTCCCAAATCGTTGTAGGAAACATTTTTGATACGCAGGCAAGAGCGTGTCATTGCCGCCATGCCTATAAAACTTCCAACTTCAATCATATCGGGCAAAACAGTATGCTCACAACCGTGAAGGGCTTCTACTCCGTTAACAGTCAGACGATTGGAAGCCAGTCCATTTATTTTTGCTCCCATTGCAAGAAGCATTTTTGTCAGCTGCTGCAAATATGGCTCGCAGGCGGCATTGTAAATCGTTGTTTCGCCTTCTGCCAAAACAGAAGCCATAAGGATATTGGCAGTACCCGTTACAGATGCTTCGTCCAGCAGCATATAGGCTCCAGCAAGTTTTTCAGCTTTTACTTCAAACGCCTGGCGGTCAGCATCATACTGAAAATCAGCTCCCAATTTCTGAATACCCAGGAAATGCGTATCCAAACGTCGCCGTCCGATTTTATCTCCTCCGGGCTTTGGAATCAGGGCATAACCAAAACGGGCAACCAATGGTCCAACCAGCATTACAGAGCCACGCAAGGAAGCGCTTTTTTTAAAAAACGCTTCCGTTTGCAAATAATCCAGATTGATGTTGTCGGCTTGAAACGAATAAGTCCCATGCGAGGAACGTTCTATTTTAACTCCCATTTCCCCAAGCAATATAATCAGATTGTTAACATCCAGTATGTCAGGTATATTGTGAATCGTTACCTTTCCAGGCGTTAACAAAGTAGCACATATCACTTGCAGGGCTTCGTTTTTTGCTCCCTGAGGAATAATCTCGCCCGAAAGTTGCCGTCCTCCCTCAATTACAAAAGTTGCCATAATAATTATTTACCCTGCCTCCGCATTGAGTTTTTGTTCTTTTTCATCAGGATATTTTTCGATTCTGTAAGTTTATGCGAATCTTCGTCCAGAACAATTCGCCCTTTCGACAAGTATTCCAGATCTTTGAAAATCTTGCTGTCGTCCACAACTTCTTTGTTCCATGTCAGAAACGATTTTTTCATGTGGTTGGCTAACAGCTTGACAAGGCTGTCTTTTTGTTCGCCGGAACTACATTCGGTAGCTTTCCCAATCATTTCTTCCAGATATCTTCCGTAATGCTTGTAGGTAATCCTGCATTGGTCGTAAGGCAATCTGTGTGGCTTGACATAAAGATCTTCGCGTTTTATCACTTCGTATGGATAATCAATATCCAGAGCAAAATCCGACATTATTGCCAGATGATCCCAAAGAATGTGTTTGAAATCATTTATGTCGCGTAAATGAGGAAACATATTGCCCATGATGTTAATAATTGTGTTTGCACATAAAGTTCTTTCCTCTTTACCGGGAATAGAAACGCAATAACTGACCATATTCTGGATATTTCTGCCATATTCTGGCAAAACCAGACGTTTTTCTTGCGTATTGTATCTCATCGCTGTTATCATAAATATATTATTCTTTATTTTATATTCCCTTTTCCTTTAATACTTGCGCTATTGCACACTTTAGTGCTTCAATAAGATGATCGCACCAATAGTCAAATTCAGGATCTTCCTTCTGATATTCGGGGTGGCTAAGAATATAATCAATAGTTTCCTTTACGCCTTCGTCAAAGCGTTTGGTTGCCGTGAATCCTGGCACAAGCCGCTTCAGCTTTTTATTGTCAAATACTACCGAAACGGCTTTATCGCCAAATAATCCTCCGGCAAAATCATAGCCACCCGCAATATCTAAAATCTCCGACGGCAAAGTAATCTTTTTTAGCGGAACGTTCAGTGCGCGCGCTATACTTTCGTAAATTTGATTCCACGTAAGCGTTTCATCCGACGTGATTTGAACTGCTTCGCCTAAAGCGTGTATATTTCCAATAAGCCCTGCAAAACCTTTGGCAAAATCGCTGTTGTGCGTCATTGTCCAGAGAGACGCTCCATCACCGTGAATAATCACACGTTTGCCTTCCATCATTCGCTTGATTACCTGCCAGGAACCGTTCTTGCCGTGTATTCCTACCGGAACAGAACGCTCGCCGTAGGTATGGCTGGGACGAACAATAGTAACCGGAAACTGTTCATCCCTGTACAGTTTCATCAAGTAATCTTCGCAGGCAATCTTATTGCGGGAATATTCCCAATAAGGATTTGCCAGAGGCGTAGCTTCCGTAACAACATAATGCGACAGAGGTTTTTGATATACAGAAGCCGAGCTTACAAAAATAAACTGCTTCGTTTTATCTTTAAATAAACGATAATCGCGCTGTAAATGTTCTGGAACAAATGCAATAAAATCAGCTACGCAGTCGAAATTCAAATTTTTAATTAAATCTGCAACTTTTGCTTCGTCATTAATATCTGAAATCAACGGAATAGCGCCTTCTATGCTGTTGTTCCCGCGATTAAGCAGATATAATTCATGTCCGTTTTCAATTAATAATTGCGATACTGCTGAACTTATAACGCCCGTACCGCCAATAAAAAGTATTCTCATTTATAATCATTTATATGTAATTCTGCTGGAACAAATTCGTCCACGTTTTTTCCAAAAGACAGTAATTCTCTGACAATGGACGAACTTATATGCGTCAATTCGGGTTCGGTAAACAGTACAAAAGTTTCGATTCCCGATATTTTCCTGTTGACGTCGGCAATATTTTTTTCGTATTCAAAATCATTTATGGAGCGGATACCCCTCAAAATAAATTGTACTCCATTTTCCTGAGCAAAATCGACGGTTGTGCCGCTGTAGCTCTGAACGCTGACACGATTGTTATTGATGAAAAAATTTGCAATCATATCTATTCGCTGTTCAAGCGAAAAAAAAGTTTTTTTATTCGGGTTGACGCCAATTGCTACAATAATTTCATCTACTAATTTTAATCCCCTTTCCACCAGCGACAGATGTCCCAGTGTGAAAGGATCGAAAGTGCCTGGAAAAATTGCTGTTTTCTTCATTAAATATCTTCTTCTACAACCAGATTGTTAATAATGAAATTCTGCCGTTCCATCGTATTTTTTCCCATGTAAAATTCGAGCATTTCTTTCACGGCGTCTGATTTTTTCATCGTCACGGGATCAATTCGCAAATCACTGCCAATGAAGTTTTTAAACTCGGAAGGAGATATT
Organism: Dysgonamonadaceae bacterium; assembly: GCA_031256775.1. GTDB lineage: Bacteria > Bacteroidota > Bacteroidia > Bacteroidales > Azobacteroidaceae > Azobacteroides. The sequence goes on along the minus strand of JAIRPX010000220.1, from coordinate 9,994 downwards.
TCGCCCAAACCTTTGAAGCGTGTAATTTCAGGGTTTGGCGATAATTTTTCAATAGCTTTCAAACGTTCCTCTTCGGAATAGCAGTAAAGAGTTTCCTTTTTATTGCGCACACGGAAAAGTGGAGTCTGTAAAATAAAAACATGGTTGTTTTTAATCAAATCGGGGAAAAATTGCAGAAAGAAAGTAATCATTAACAGGCGGATATGCATTCCGTCAACATCGGCGTCGGTTGCAATAATCACTTTATTGTAGCGTAAACCTTCCAGTCCGTCTTCAATATTCAGCGCCGCCTGCAAAAGGTTAAATTCCTCGTTTTCGTAAACAATTTTTTTAGTTAAACCAAAAGTGTTCAGCGGTTTACCCCTAAGACTGAATACAGCCTGATGATTCGGGTTGCGACTTTGAGTAATCGATCCGCTTGCCGAATCGCCCTCCGTAATAAAAATACATGTTTCATCCAGGTTTTCGCCTTTTGTATCGGAATAGTGCAAACGACAGTCGCGCAGCTTTTTATTGTGCAGATTGGCTTTCTTTGCACGTTCCTTCGCCAGTTTGGTTACGCCTGCAATTGCTTTTCGTTCTTTTTCCGAATCGGTTATTTTTTTCAGCAAAATATCTGACGTTTCCGGATTTTTGTGAAGATAGTTGTCTAATTCCTTTTTAACAAAATCGCCAATGAATTTTACTATGCTCTGTCCGCCTGGCGCTATATCCTTCGATCCTAATTTTGTTTTTGTTTGAGATTCAAACACAGGCTCTTCAACCTTGATGGATACTGCTGCCGTGATCCCCATCCTGATGTCGGAATATTCAAAATTCTTGTTGTAATATTCCTTGATAACCCTTGACGCCGATTCGCGGAAAGCCGACAGATGTGTCCCGCCCTGAGTTGTATATTGTCCATTTACAAAGGAATAATATTCCTCGCCATACTGATTGGCGTGCGTAATAGCAACCTCTATATCTGTTCCTTCCAGATGAATAACAGGATACAAAGGCTCGGAAGTCATATATTCATTAAGCAAATCGACCAGCCCGTTTTTGGAGAAAAACTTCTTGTTGTTGTAATTTATTGTTAATCCGGCATTAAGGAATACGTAATTTTTCAGTAAAGTTTCAACATATTCATCTTTAAAATGATAATCCTTGAAAATTTCACTGTCGGGAACAAATTTAACCATTGTTCCATTTGCTTCGCCTGATAATTGAACAGGCTTGTTATCAGTTATTTGCGCTCTGCTGTATTCGACCGCTTTTGTTTCGCCATCGCGAAAGCTCTGTACAAGCATATACGATGACAGAGCGTTTACGGCTTTAATGCCGACGCCATTCATTCCTACGGATTTTTTGAACGCTTTGGAATCGTATTTTCCACCCGTGTTCATCTGTGAAGAAACGTCAACTACTTTTCCCAGAGGGATGCCGCGCCCGTAATCGCGAACATGGACAACTCCTTCATCAATAGTAATATCAATAGACTTTCCATAGCCCATCATATATTCGTCAACGGCATTGTCAAGCACCTCTTTCAGCAATACGTAAATACCGTCGTCTGAATAGGTACCATCGCCTAATTTGCCGATATACATACCTGGACGGTGACGAATATGTTCCCACCATTCAAGTTTTATAATGTTTTCGTCTTCGTAACTTACGTCTTTATACGTTACATTATTAATATTTATTTCGTTCATAAATTTATATATACTCTACTTTATACGGCTATTTTAGATGTTTAATAAATGCGCGGCGCGTTCTAACGTGTTTGGTTTCAAAATCAAGCCATTGCGACTGCACTTTTGTGTTTAGTTCCAGTTCTGGATTGCTTTCTGCATAAACATATCCCAGTTTTTTAAATACAGGTATCAAATCATAAAAAAGCAAGGCGTTTATTCCCTTATTTTGATATTCGGGAAGTATTCCAACTATGTATAAATCAACTACTTTTCCCTTACCATACATGGCTTTCAGCAAATGAAACCATCCGAAAGGAAACAGCTTTCCCTTAGTTTTACGCAAAGCGGTCGATAAATTTGGCAACGTTATTCCTATTCCAATAACAGAATCGTCTTCTTCCCTGATTATCAAGGTAATTAACTCCATACGCAGCATGGGAATATACATCTTAATGTAATAATCAATTTGTCGAGGCGACAACTCCGAATATCCATAGAGCGGTTTGTATGCTTCATTCCACAGCTGGAATATTTTTTTTGCGTAGGGCCATATTTCTTTCGTGTTTTTGAACTTCTTGATTTTCAGTCCGTATCTTTTTTGTACAACTTCTGCAACCCGTCGATGTTTTTCGGGAAGCCCTTCCGGAATCTGAATATGAAATTCATGCCAGTCTTGATCCTTTACATATCCTAATTTTGCAAGATGTTCCTTATAATATGGAAAACTGTATGTTGTAGCCATAGTGCCAGGCAGGTCGAATCCCCATACGAGCAATCCTTCATGATCCAAATCGGTGAAGCCTAATGGTCCCTGAATGCCATTCATCCCTTTTTCGATTGCCCACTTTTCTACGGCGTCGAACAGAGCTTTCGAAACTTCCTCATCGTCAATAAAATCCACAAAACTAAAACGGGCATATTGCTGATTCCATGTTTCATTAGCCCTGTGATTGATAATTCCTGCAATACGACCTACTATTTCATTTCCACTGTATGCCAGAAAATAAACAGATTCGCAAAAATCAAAAGCGGGATTTTTCTTGCGACTTAAAGTCATCATTTCATCCGTAACAAGCGAAGGTACGTGATATGGATTTTTATTGTATAATTCAATATTATAAACGACGAATTTTTTCAACTCGTTTTTGTCAATGACTTCTTTAATTATTATAGGCATCTATGCAAAACATTTAATTGTTTTCAAACGACAAATGTACGCTTTTTTTACTACTTTGCAAAAAAAAATATCATTTTACGAAAACAGTTTTGTAGAAATATAAACTTGCATGTGTCATAAATTTTATCTATGAACTAATTATATTAATTGATTTGATGAGTATTATTTTTTATTGTACTTTTGTATACGAAATTAGAAGTCAGAAATCAGTATTAATCATTAAAAATTAAAATTATGACTGCAACAGAAAAAAACAGTTTGGGTTTAGAAATTGCTACCATTCAACCGGTAATAGCAAGTTTGGGCGAATTATTAGCTAATTATCAAGTGTTTTACACCAATTTAAGAGGTTTGCACTGGAATATTAAAGGTGATAAATTCTACGAATTGCATGAGCTTTACGAAGAATATTACAATGAGATGGCAGAAATAATTGACGAAACAGCCGAAAGGATTGTAATTTTAGGCGGAGTTCCGGCAAATAATTTCTCCGATTATTTGAAATTGGCTACAGTAAAAGAAATTACTGGCGTTTCGGATTGGAAAGTCGGCGTGGACAATGTTTTCGCGACTCTACAATTGCTTCTTGGTCAGTTGCGTGCTTTACATTCTTTGGCTGTAAAGTCGGGCGATCATGGAACAGTCTCGCTGGCTAATCATGGTATTAAGAATTTTGAAAAGAAAATCTGGATGCTCTCAGCTTATTGCAGAGAATAGATTCGGTAGCATAGGGGGAGTAATCCCCCTATTTTTTTGTAAAATTCACACTTAGGGATTTACAAAATATATTCCGATAAAAAAGACAATCGTAGCCAGCAATAGCCAAAAATTTGTCCGTTTATAATTATTTGTAAACAGATGAGAAACAAGTAGCGACAGAGGAATACAAAGCAAAACAGCCCATTCGTTTTTCATTCCGGTTTGAAGGATTAAGAGGACAAAAAATACTAAAGTGATTGTATACAGGAAACTTAAAGTAATCCTTGTCTTTGCTTTTTCCGCCATATCCGCCATAAAAATATGGATACCGGACAGCATGAAAAGAAAAAGAAGATAACCAATAATAATATATTCCTTCATATCAAATTCTTCCAAAATCTGCGTCTGGAAAAGCGTCGGAAAATCGGGAAGTTTTTCCATAAATATATCGAAGCTGTCGTCCATGTAAACGCTACCTGCCAAAATAAACAGGTAAATTATGGCAAAACCAATCAAACCTGCAAAAAAAGAACGGAGATTCAAGCAGCGAAACTGAAACATTCCCAGCCACATAAGTGGAAAAAGAAAAAGAAGAGGCTGCCAAATAAAACTTCCCAGAGTTATCAGTATTGCGATATTTAATGCTACTCCCTGTGGATATGATTGTAGATTGACGTCGAACAAAAGGATGAAAAAAATAAACAGGCAAAATGTAACAACCCCGTTTACCCATGAATAGAGAAAAAGATCGTTGCTCGCTGTAAAAATCAAATATAAAAAAGCAGGAAAGAAAGTTTTATATCTACCACCGATAAGCGATTGATTCAAATAAAGTAAGAAAAAAGCAATGCCGATTTGCATCGCCGTAGAACACCAAAATTCCAAATTGTCCATTTCACTGTTGTCGAAACTGAAAAAGCGAAAGACAATAAAAATCACCGCTGCAATCACCGGTGGAATACTTCCCTGAATAAGAAATTGATATATTTTCCGGAATCTCATTTTAAGTCGAAACCAATATCTGTTCTGTAATATTTTCCATCGAAATTGATTATTTCGGCATTTTTATATGATTGGTTCAGAGCTTCTTCCAAATTGTTGCCATACGAACTGACCGCTACGACACGCCCGCCGCCTGTGACTGTATTTCCGTCTTTTTCTACTGTTCCGGCATGGAAAATAATGCTGCCAGAAATCTGTTCCAATCCCATAATGACTTTGCCTTTAGCATAATTGCCAGGATAACCGCTCGAAACCAGCATAACGGTAGCAGCACTTCGTTCTTCAAATACCAGCGTTTTTTCGTTTAACTTGCACATTGCTATTCCTTCTATAATATCAACTAAATCTGATTTAATGCGCAGCATAACGACTTCTGTTTCAGGGTCTCCCATTCTGCAATTATATTCTATGACGAATGGCGAACCATTAACGTTCATCAAACCGATAAAAATAAATCCCTTATAATCAACATTTTCTGCTTTCAGACCGTTAACTGTTGGAATAACGATGCGCTCTTCAACCTTGCGCATAAATGTTTCGTCGGCAAAAGGAACAGGTGAAACAGCGCCCATTCCACCAGTATTCAGACCGGTATCTCCTTCTCCAATACGCTTGTAGTCTTTGGCTTCAGGAAGAATTTTATACGACTTTCCGTCGGTTGCCACAAAAACCGAACATTCGATTCCTGAAAGAAATTCTTCGATAACGACTGTTTCACTGGCTTTACCAAAACTTCCATTCAGCATCTTGCCTAATTCTATTATTGCTTCCTCCCTGTCGTTTATAATCAAAACGCCCTTACCGGCAGCTAATCCGTCAGCTTTAAGTACATAAGGCGCTTTGAGAGAATTTAAAAAATCAATTCCCTGTGCAATATTTTCTTTCGTTACACTTAAATATTTAGCCGTAGGAATTTTATGTCGCATCATAAAGGCTTTTGCAAAATCTTTACTTCCTTCAAGTTGCGCTCCCTGTTGAGAAGGACCGATTACAGGAATATTAGTCAGTTCTGCGTCGTTTTTGAAAAAATCATAGATGCCTTTTACCAGCGGTTCTTCCGAGCCGACTATTACATAATGAATATCTTTCTGTAACACAAACTGTTTAATCGCCGGAAAATCAGTGGCAGCAATGGCGACATTAATCCCGATTTGAGCCGTACCGGCATTTCCAGGAGCAATGTATAATTTCTCCGTTTTCTGACTTTGTTTGATTTTCCACGATAAAGCATGTTCTCTGCCTCCGGATCCCAATAATAGAATGTTCATATTAAATACAAAAAAAATAAATTAATGACATGCAAAGGTAGCATGAAATTTTCGAATTACACACAAACGGATAAAAATTCTCTGGATTGCTTCGCCGTAAAAGGCTCGCAATGACATTGCTTTGTGTTCCTTATCGCGAGCCGTTTACGGCGAAGCAATGAGGAAATTTTAGGGGAAAATTACATGAATTTATCCAGAAAACCCAAGCGCGTTTTTAAAAGCTTATTGCTTTCGACGCATTTTAATCATTTCAGCCTGTTTTTTCTTATACAAGTCTAATTGTTTGGCTGTTAAGATTTTAGCAAATGAAATTTCTTTTTCTTTTTCCAGAGCATCCATGCTTTCTCTTATTTTTTCGCGATCGCCATCGGAAGACTGGAAAATAACTTGTTGTGCTTTAGCAAACAAAAGGTTGATTGAATCAACAGGATTAATTTGTTCCTGCGTAAGATTTAACTCTTTTGTCATCCATTCGGTAATCATCTTAGCACGTTCTTCAACACTCATTCTTTGGCTTCTGGGCTGGTTTTGAGCGTTTGTTAGGACTAATGTACACAGCAGCAGTGCCGCTGTAAATAAACCTTTTTTCATAAGTTTGAGTATTATTTATGTATATAAATATTGAAAATTATTTCAATGCTTCCGAGCCGCCGATAATATCCAGCAATTCGCTGGTAATAGCCTGCTGCCGTTGTTTGTTATACTGAACGGTCAAATCGTCAAGGATTTCGTCGGCGTTATCCGTAGCAATCTGCATGGCAACAGTTCTTGCCGCCTGTTCAGCAGCGGAAGAATCCAGCAGAATTGCATAAATCTTACTTCTCAAAGAGCCTGGAATCAATAAATTTAATAGCGTTTCCCTGTCCGGTTCAATAATATAATCTGTTGAAACTGCTTTTTGCTCAACACGTTTTGACAAATCTATTGGTAAAAACTGCTCTTCGGTTGGAATTTGAATCGCCGTATTTTTGAAATGATTGTAAATCAATTCAACACGATCAATTTTTTTTGCAAGAAAATCGGCAATTAGAGAGTCGGCAATTTCTTTTGCGCCTTCAAAAGCAGGTTTATCTATTAAATGAATGTAACCTCCTCTGATTTCGGCATTAATCTCCAACTTGCCAACCGCTTCTTCCACTTTTTTTCCTATCGGGTATATCACCATTTCGCACTGCATATCTTGATGTTTTTTTATGCAATTCTGTAATATCCTGATTATATTGGAATTAAAAGCTCCGCACAAACTTGAATTAGACGATAAAACTACGATTGCTACCCGTTTTATTTCCCTGACTTCTGTGAGGGGCGACGAAAATCCATCTTCTGTATATCCCGCCAAAAAATTGTTCAGAATGTTGGTTAAACGGTTTTCGTAGGGTAAAAATCGTTCAATACGGTATTGCGCTTTGCGAAGCTTGGCTGAAGCCACCATTTTCATAGCTGCGGTAATCTTCTGTGTAGATTTTACCGAAGCAATACGTCCTTTTATTTCTTTTAATGAAGACATTATTGATTTAAAATTATTTTGCAAATGTAGGGATATTATTTTATTTCGCAAACAATTTGCAGTTAAATTATGAATTAAATTTCTATAACAGGGAAAATATTAGCTATTAAAGACGTTTTATCGGCGTTTCTCAAGCGCTTTGCGGATAACCTTTAGTAAGGTTATAGATTCATTTTCCCAGCTCAATTCGGCGTTTGCGGCAGCAAAACCTTTCAGATTTTTCTCCTGTGCGCTCATTTCGCGGATTGTTTTGGCAAGAAATTCAGGTTCATAGTTATCAACAAGCGTGCCTACTTCATAATACGCCACAATCCTGCGTATTTCCGGAAAATTGCATGACAATACAGGAACATTGCTCCGTATGTAGTCGAAAATACGGTTGGGAAGAGAATAATAGTAATTTAATCCTTTGTTTTCTAAAAGATTGATTCCTATGTCGGCGCACTGTGTATAAGCAGCGAGCTGTTCAAAAGGGACACGTCCTGTAAACTTGACGCGCTCGTTCATATTCAGCTTTTTTACTCTTGTTTTCAATTCGTCGACAACGTCGCCATCGCCGACGATATAGAAAACATAGTTATCCAAAAAAGGCATTGCGTCGATGATTCTTTCGATTCCCCGTCCTAAATTAACGGCGCCCTGATAAATTATGACTTTTTTGCCTTCAGAATTTATTATAGGAGGGTTAGCATTCGGAACCGGTTCAATAAAAGGGATATTTCTTACAACTTGCATATTCATCCTGTACCTGCTGTTATACACATCGGCAATAGACTGACAAACTGTGTAGGTATATTTCAATTTTGGAAATATCAAATCTTCAATTTTTGTCCATATAAATTTAACAACCTTTCTGTCAATCACTTCCGGAACTTCCGGAAACATTTCGTGCGCATCGAAAATCAAAGTTTTTTTGCGCAGCCTGCTTGCCAGGTAATTTGCAGGCAATGTATCGGAATCGTTTGAAAGCAATGCATCGGTCTTCGCGAAGAGCAGATAAAGAAACAAACGGATATTATATTCGGCGTAAAAAAGAAATCCTTTGTTAAAAAACAATTTTATTCGAAAGGTATCGTATTCTCTTTTTAAGGGCTTACTTTTTTTCAGCTTGCAACCAATTAATTTTATCTGATAACCGTTTTGTTGAAGAGTGTCGCACACTTTATGCACTCGCTGGTCGATTGTTAAATCATTCGTTACGGATACCGTGATTCTCATTTTGCACTTTTTTAATGATTTGTTCCTGTTATTCGGAAGTGCAAATGTACGGAAAAAAATTGTAAATTATATATAGCTCAACAAACTCTCAGTTATATTTTCAACCTCTTCCCGTTGCTTGTCGATGAAGTTAACCTGAGCAAGTTCATTCGACTGCGTAATCAATACTGAATATTTCTTCAACGAATCGAACCATTTCCTGTGCATTTGAGTAACTTTCGTGTCGTAAAGATATACGGAATTTACGGAGTACAGCCAGAAAATCGATCCTGAACTATTGTCAAACGACGACCATGTTGAATTTGTTTCAATATCCAGCAGCGACAGGTAGAATTTGTAATTAACGTCAGAATCACTTTTCCCGTTTTGCATCAGTTTTCCCATTTCGTTGATTAGTTCGAGCAGTTCCTTTTTCAGAACAACAATATCGCTGTCCGACAGGAGTTTTCTGCTGTAATAATATTGGATTTCCCTGACAATAGCTAAAAATATATTCCTGTCGATGATAAATTCAATATTTGATAAATTATTTATCGTCTCTATATATTCTCTTTTCAGGGTCTGGACTCTTGTAGGGATAACCGTTTCTGAAAACGAATTGTTGATTGACATCGGATTGGTTTGATGCATCCACTTGTAGAAATACAATTTGAAAAGCGATTCGTATTTCGTCAGGAAAAACAAGCTCAAACGGTTCATTGAGGCTATTGTTTCGCTATTCCTATCATTACTTACCTGCTGCGCATATTTAAGGTATTCCTTATACATTGCCAGAAAACTTTCTTCCGATTCAGAGAAACAGTTTCCTTGAAGATCAATAAAAATACGGTTTTCCCTGTTGTGATTGATAATTTCGTCTAACGAAAAATCCAGATTGGTGGCAAGTATGGATAATTCTTCAAATGTGAAAGGAATATCACCTCTCATCCGGCGATAAGCAGATTCTTTACTGACTCCCAGTTTTTCCATTAAATATTGAACCGGCTTAATGTTTTGCGTTACTTTAGCGCAAATCTGTCTTACTAATGTTTCATTCAATTTTTCACTCATAACTGTTAAATTTTTGTATGTAACAATAAAACAGCAATTGTTGAATATTGTTGTATTCGTTTGTCTAAAAAATCGTACAATTTAGTTAATATAATACAATGATAAACGTGTAATTAATTCATTATCAGCGATAAATGATAGTTATGACAAATGATGACACATTTCTTTTTCATTGCAAAAAACGAGCAAAAAAGACATTTATCTATATAAAAACTTCAAAATAATTTGTTTTTGCATTTAGTCAAATATAATTCTGATTACTGATTTTTCGATTCAATCTCTTTTTGAATTGCTGTTTTTTTGCATAAATTCAATTGATTGAAAAATTTAACGCAACAGATAAATCGCCTCAACAAGAAAACGACAAAGCCTGTTTTAAGGGATCATCTGCAAAACC
>JAIRPX010000126.1 GCA_031256775.1 Dysgonamonadaceae bacterium | reverse complement strand
TTTGCGAGCGGCTTCCACGCCTTCGGCAACGGTTTCAAATCCAAGATTATCAATCACTTTGTAACCGGCGCACGCCAAAAAGTTGGACGAGAATTGCGAACGCGCCAAACGCATTGCTAAATTGCCGATAGTCAGCATGAAAGCTTTTATTTCCTTGCCCGATTTTTCTGTTGTCAAGCGCAAAGCTTCAAATTCTTCGCCCAAGCGTTTTTGATTCAAGGTTAAAGGTACAGGATTAATGGTTAAAGAATTGCAACAATCGCTACTTTCACCTTTTACCTTCTGCCTTTCGCCAGCTTTTTCCGTAAAATTCGGAAACTGATTTGTTCCCAACAAGATTTCGCGACGTTGCGCAACGGCTTTGAAACGTTTGTCGGCGCTATCGTTGATGATTTTTTGAATTTCGCCGGTTTTAACCGATTCATAAAAACCTTTTTCTTCGGCTTCGAGGAAGATTTTCCATGCTTCCTGCGCAATTGAGTTGGTCAACGTTTCAATATAATATGAACCGCCGGCAGGATCGGTTACTTTATCGAAATGACATTCTTCTTTCAACAGCAATTGCTGGTTGCGGGCGATGCGTTCCGAAAAATCGTCCGGCGTTTGGTAAGCTGCATCGAAAGCATTTACTAACAGAGAATTAACGCCGCCGATACTTGCCGACATCGCTTCGGTTTGCGTGCGCAACAAATTCACATACGCATCGAAAACCGTTACATTGAACGTAGAAGTTTGTGCAAAAATATTGATTTTTTCCGAACAACGGCATTCGTGATTTTCGCCTTCGTTCGAGCAATCTTTATCGCATTTCGGTTCGTAAGCTTTCACGATTTCGGCCCATAACCAGCGGGTGGCGCGGAATTTCGCAATTTCCATAAAATAATTGCTTCCGATTCCAAAATTAAATTTGATTTTTTTCGCAGCCGTAGCCGGTTCAATACCGCTTTCGACCAATTGTTTCAAAATTTCATTACCCCAAGCCAGAGCGTAACCGAGTTCTTGCGTAATGAACGAGCCGGCATTGTTGAACAAATAAGCATTGATTCCAAAAATGCGATATTTAGGTAATTCCGCAGCCGCAGCCACTGCATCGTTCATCACTTGCAGCCATTCCGTTTTCACGTGCGCTTTGCGGAAGATAATTCCGATAAAATCCACATTGACAGAACCTTGCAATTTTGACAAAGGATAATTTTTCGATTTAAAATAAGCGGTTAATAAGCGAATCAATTCTACGGACTTCATGTTGCAAGTCGTAAAATTCAATTCCACGTGTTCGGGCAAAATGCCGTCGAGCAGGGAAGCGATGTTTTTTTCCGTTACCTCGTCGCTTGATATTTTGAATCCTAATGAATTAACGCCTTTATCCAAAAGTTCCATCGCTTTTTTATTGGCGTCCGTAACGTTTTCTACTACAATGTCTTGGCGCACTAACCAATCATTGTCTTTTTTCGTTCCGCGCACATAAGGAAACGTTCCGGCTTGCGATTCGGTTATTTCCAAACCTTCAATATTTTCCGCACGGTAAAACGGTTGTACGCTAAACCCTTCGCTGGTTTTCCAAACGAGTTTTTTCTCGAAATCGGCGCCTTTCAAGTCGGCAATGATTTTATCTTTCCATTGCTCCGTCGAAACGGGTGGAAATTCAGAGAATAATTTTTCTTTAGATTGACTCATACCTTTTATATATTATATTTATGTTATAATCAGGCGTTTTTAAAATGGCCGCGCAAAAGTACAATAAATTGTCGGGATTTGCAATAAAAAACTTTGGCATAGTATTTTGAAGAACGTAAAAAAGCCCAATCCATAGCCGTCAAGCTGTAGTTTTGAACTTAGGATGGCGGTACGTAGAGGTTCCGCCGAACACATTATAGAATAAATTATTCGTTTTATAAATTTTTTACACGCCTGATAAATTAGGATTATTGCATATCTTCCAAAGGACTACCAAGTATTATATCAAAATAATTTTCGTAATACAATTTATATTACTGTTTGCAATGATGGGATGCGACTCCTTATAATAATACAAGGAGTTTTAAAAGCCCAATCATAAATGTCATACCGGTAGCCCGATGTTTCAACCTCAGGGGAAATTTACGGAAGCAGCTCTGCCAGCGTTTTATCCAAATCCGCGCCGCGAATATTTTTTGCAACGATGACGCCGTTTTTGTCTATCAAGAAGTTTGCGGGAATGGCTCGCACGCCATATAATTTGGCGGCTGCATTGTCCCAATAACTCAAGTCGGAAACGTGAGTCCAAGTCAACTTATCTTTTTCTATGGCTTTGAGCCATGCGGCTTTGCTTTTGTCGAGCGACACGCCAAAGACGGAAAATCCTTTGTCTTTGTATTTTTCGTAGGCTCCCACTACATTCGGATTTTCTTTACGACAAGGACCACACCATGCCGCCCAGAAATCGACCAAAGTGTATTCTGCTTTTTTCAATTGCTCGGAAAGCGTTACCGGTTTGCCTTCCGTATCGTTCTGTGTGAAATCGGGGGCTTGTTTGCCGATAGCAACCGTTCGCATCGTGGCTGCCAACTCGTGCAATACTTGCACGTATTGCGTATGATGCAAAGACGGGTCTAACAACTGAATATCGGCTTCGATTTCTTCCGGCGACAGGCGATAGGAAAACTCGCGATATAAGACGTAAGCCGCAACCAAAGACGCGGGATTTGCCCGGATATATTCATCAATTTTCACGTCTCCTTGTTTTCTGTAATCCACATACGCATCCTGCAAAGCCGAGCCTGTAACTACCGTATTGCGGTAATATTGAGCCGTGTCGAATTGCACGGTAACCGGATTTTTGTCCAAAAACACAAGGTACGAACTTTTAATCGTGTCCAATGTCAACGCATACAATTCCGGCAATTCTACGTCTGTTGAAAACTTGAATGTACCGTTTTTGATTTCGGTAGAATCAATGAGATGCAGTTTTTTGTTATCAAACTTTTGCAGATAAATTTTGCCCGACTTGATATTGGCAACGGTACCTGCGACAGATAAATCTGCCGCAGATGCACCGAATACGCTTGCAATAAAAACTAAAAATACTAATAACTTTTTCATTTTTTCTAATTTTTGAATTAACGTGAGTTCGATATAATAAATTTATAAAATACTGAAAATGAGTTCTAATTTGCCCGTTAGGGCATTCATATCAATAGAAAAGCCGATTAATCTCCGAATAAAAACCTCGTAGAGGTTTCACTAAGGCAAAAGGTGAATGTCCTACGGACAATATGGTTGTAGAATAATTCCATTTTCTATTGATATACAAGTCCTAACGGACTATATTTATATTGAACTCACGTTAAATTATTATTGATAAATACTTAATTTCGGATGATTTTTATACAAATTTGCATTATCTCTTTCTTCTGCGTCAGGGATGCGGAAGAGATAATATTTGCTATTGGCAGTAAATGCGCTACCGTCAGGGAATTTTACAATTCGATGTCCTTGAGGAATTAATTCGATAGGGTTCCCATCTTTATCTTTATGTCCCAAATCCAATTTCGGCGTTTGAGGGTATTCCCTGCGCACCACTGTTTGCTGGTTACGGATAATATCGACTAAACTAAAGCCTTCGCCAAACAATTCTTTGCGGCGTTCCAACCAAATAGCATCCAACAAATCTTGTCCCGAAGCGGATACAGTTTGCGCTCCACGCGCCGTTTTCAAAACATTCAATTGATTTAAGGCGTCCGGATCGTTGAGACGAGCCTTAGCCTCTGCATTGATCAAATAAATTTCGGATGTTCTCAACAACACAATGTCGGCAACTTGCGGTTGTCTGAATTTGAATTTTGCATAACGGAAATAGGTAAGCGCTCCTGCCGCCGGAGTAACTCCCGGATCGAATGCCCAGTACAACAAATCCTTACGATAATCTCCGTCTTCAAATAAATCGGCAAAATAAGGATCGGCATTGAAACTATAGTAATAACTGCTTGTCGAAGTTACGTCTAAATAGTGGAATTGATAAGAAGCGCTGCTTTGTTCTGCCGTTTGAGGATGTCCCCATAACCACTCTTTATTGGAAATATCGTTGAATCCCGCCTTGTATTCGGCTTCATTCATCAAGTAATTATTCTTTGCCAAAAGTTGGTTGGAATAAGTTCTTGCTTTTTCAAATTCGCGGGCATAAAGAGTTGCACGAGACAACAATCCCAATACTACTTGATTGTCTATTTTGTATTTCGCATTGCGGGAATAGTCTTCGGGAATCAATTCTAATGCTTTTTCCAAATCGCCGATAGCTTGTGCATATACTTCTTTCACGCTTGCTGCCGGTTGACCTTCGGTATTTGCATTCGACGGTTTGGTATAGATAGGCACAGACACTGCGTCGGGATCTTTATCGATGGCAAACGAATAGAGAGAAGCTAAATGCAAGTAGATAAAACCGCGTAAAGCATAAGCTTGTCCTTTGACCCGTCTTAAATCTGCCGTCGTTTCCGCAACATTGGCAATAACGTTATTTGCACTGTTGATAGTGTTGTAAGCCAAGGTCCAACTCAAAGTATTGGTTGCTGTTTTATTGTAAATTGCGGTAAACGTGTATGAGGAAGAAAATCCATATTTTGTGTTCACAACCACATCCGACCCCATCGCATCGCTTGCGCGAAGAAATGTTCCGAAACCCGGATTGGCATACGTGCTGAATGTTTCCATTAAATATCTCCATGAGCCGTTCAATACTTTTTCGGTATTTTCGGACGAACGGTACACCGCATCTTCCGTAAGAGATGTGGTTGGACTTGTTTCTAAATCGCAAGAGGTAAATACGCCTAACGAAAGCGCCCCTGCTACTATATAATTAAATATTTTTTTCATTTTTTTATTTGTTTATAATTTAATATTAAATCCAAATGAGAATGTTTTCATTGCCGGATAACGCCAGTAAGTAGTTCCGTCGAATGTTTGTTCCGGATCAATACCTTGTTGTTTTGTGAAAGTCAACAAGTTTTCTCCTTGAACAAATAAAGAAACACTCTTGATGGATATGTTTTTAAGTATCGATTTGGGCAACGCATAAGAGAATGTCAGCGTTTTAAGTCTCAAATAAGAGCGGTCTATCAAAAAGCGGGTAGATTCGCTTGTAAACGAACTTGATTGTACTGTTGTCAAACGAGGAATATCTGTATTTGTATTTTCCGGCGTCCAACGATTCAACACGTCCGCGCTCCATGCTGTTCCGGGTGCATTTCCTAAATGCAGAATATTGGTATTATCCCGGTTATAAATATGTCCGCCAAGCACATAAGCAAAGTTTGCATCCAATGTGAAGTCTTTGTAGGTAAGCGCTGATTGGAAACCTCCGGAAAAATCGGGTAAGGAATTTCCGCTTTTTACTTTATCGCTTGTTACTGCCGACGAATAGTCTTCTGTTTTGATTTTTTCGCCGTCTTTATAACGATACCATTGCGGTTTTCCATTTTCCGGATTAACGCCCGCCCATTCAATCAAATAGAAATCATACAATGAACCGCCTTTGACCCATTTCTTTTGTCCGCTCCACATTTCAGCCTGCGGAAGACTAACGATTTCATTTTTATAAGTGGTTACATTGACGCCTAATTTCCATTTCCAATCTTTGGTATAAACAGGATAGCCTTCCAAGGTTAATTCCCAACCGTAGTTTTTAACTTTTCCAATATTTTCGGTAATGGAAGAAAATCCTGTCGAAGCAATTAAAGCTCTGCTGAAAAGAAGGTCTTTCGATGTGCGGTCGAAATATTCCAAACTACCGTTCAAACGATTGTTGAAGAAACCAAAGTCAAGCCCCAAGTTCAAATTCAAGTTGCTTTCCCAAGTCAAATTCTTATTTTCCAAACGTGAGGGACGAAGTCCGCCTTCTCCCAAATTGCTGGAAATGGAATAAAGCGCCTGCCAAGCATAATAATTACTGCCGGAGCCGAGATTGTCGTTTCCGGAAGAGCCATAGCTGGCGCGTATCGACAAGTTAGACAGGAAATTATCTTTGGCGGACGCTAAAAAATCTTCTTCAATAATTCTCCACGAAGCGCCAACCGACCAGAATGTACCCCAACGATTTTCTTTGAAAAAGCGAGAAGACGCATCAGAACGAACAGACGCCGATAAGAAATATTTGTTGTTATATGAATAATCGGCGCTGCCAAAGAAACTCAACAGTTTGTATTGGTCGCTACTTCCGGAAAAAGAAGTCAAGACAGATGCTGCGCTTGGCTCATAAAAACCGTCGGCTATTACTCCATCGCGTTCTCCGCCAAAAGTAGCATAGTTGTATTCATAATACTCGTGACCGGCTAATATCGACAACTTATGTATATCGTTGAAAGTTGCTTTGTAATTGGCGGTATTCGTATTGGTAAGACCGATGGTGCGACCATTGGATTTTGCCGAATAACCACCGTATTCTGCATCTTCTCCCACGACCGGATTAGCGTAATCGTGGTCAAAACGGCTGTTATAATCCACATTCAGCGATGATTTCAATTGTAATCCGGCAACCGGTTCCGCTTGTACATAGCCTCTGGCAGACAATGCATCCCGTTTGATTTGATGCAAGTCGCGCGGCTGAGAATCTTTTAAGTTTTGATTGGAAAAAGACGAAGCGCGATATTTCCCATAATCAGGAATACGATCGCCATTATCATCCAGCAAATAAGCGCCGGTAGCCCTGTCGCGTTCATAAACCGGATAGAAAGAAGGAATCAAGCGCGACGCCAAAAATAAATTCACGGTATTAGAGTCATCTTGTTTCGGATAATCTTGAGTAGAAAGAGAGGCAGAAGCATTCAAACCAACTTGCAGCCATTTCTTTATATCAGAAACAACATTTGTTCTGAAAGAATAACGTTTAAATCCAGATTCGATAGCAATACCTTGATCATTCAAATAACCTGCCGACACAAAATATTTGGAGGTAGCGCTACCTCCGTTTACCTGCACATTAATATCTGTATAATATGCATCTTGCGAAAGTGCATCTATCCAATTGTCGTCCCACAAGGGAGAAAGTCCGGCTTTCAACTTACCGTCAACGCCTACCGGTTCCGGATTACCTGTTCCATAAGGATTGATACCCAAGCGACCAATCAAATTTGACGACGCATAAGCCGCAGCTGCTTCGGGAGTTAAGCCATTATCTAAACGGTTATTCCGCAATGCTTCCCAAGTAAGTTCAAAATATTGATCAGTATTCAGTTGGTCATAATCGCGACTTGCACGGCTTGAAACCCCAAATTTAGAAGTAATAGACACTTCGGGAGCTTGATTTTTACCGGATTTCGTTGTGATCATAATTACCCCATTACCGGCGCGCGAACCATACAATGTCGCTGCTGTTGCATCTTTCAAGATAGAAATAGATTCTATGTCCGAAGATGCGATAGAAGACAAGGTGCCGTCATAAGGAGCGCCATCTACCACATAAAGAGGATTGTTGGAAGCATTGACCGAACCGACGCCACGAATACGAATCGTTGCATCCGAACCCGGTTGACCCGATTGAGAGAAGGATTGCAAACCGGCAACGGCGCCCTGCAATGCTTTAGAAATATTACTGCCCTGCGATTTTTCTATGGTAGCGCCGCTTACTACGCCCGCCGAGCCGGTAAATGTAGATTTTTTAGCTGTACCATAAGGCACGGTTACTACCACTTCTTCTAAAAATTGGATATTTTCACGCAAAGAAATTTTGAGTGGTTTTGTGTATTCATACACATCCACTTCAAACGTTTTGTAACCCAAAAAACTTACCGAAAGCCTTACCGGTAAGGCTTTCACACGGAGTGTGAAAGCGCCGTCAAGGTCTGACACAGCGCCCGATTTTTCACTTGCTATGGAAACCGAAGCTCCAATAATTGGCTCGCCGGTGGTTTCATCCACCACGCTACCGGCAATATTTACGCTGCCCTGCTGCGCAAATGCCGGAATTGCAAATACAATCGCGAGGATTGCTATCGCATAATTTTTTAACATTTTTGTCATACCTAAATAATTATTATTGTTGATTTATATGTTTTTTAACATTTTTACGATGCAAAGGTAATTAATTTAGAAAAATATTACAATACTTTTTATTTGTTATATAAACTTAATTGCTTAAAAAAGCCTTACAAAAGTAGAAGAGTTTGAATCATTAGTCAATACCGCGTTTATGGTATTTTTATGTATAAAGAAAAGCGAAAAGCATAAAATTTATTCATAACTTTGCCGATAATATTTTTTATTAAACGACATGCCATGAAATATTTAACAAAGAAAAAAGGTAATTTCCAAATGC